>JAJXVP010000356.1 GCA_021782055.1 bacterium
AGCCCTTCTTTTTGGCACAGAATCTCGGTATCAAAAGAGCTAGGCACCACTAACAGCCCCGGTAGCTCGCCAGCACGAAAGCGCTCTGCTGTTCGCAGAATGGCCCACTTCGCTGTGCTCCCCGTCCCTAAACCCAGTTTCATGCCGGGTTGGACGTGGCGATCGACAGCGGCAACCCCGGCAGCCTGTTTGCCCCGGTCTTGCGGCGATAAGGTCTCGATGTTCATGCTCGCTATCTTAATCACCCTCGCCAGGGCGCGCAACGGCTAAAAACTTCATCCGAGCAAATAAATACGCCAAAGAGCTTTTTCGCAGAATGGTGCGGCTCCACCGTCCAGCAAAAATCCGTCGGGTTTCGTACTCGTAGTTCACTTTGCTCGCTGACGGCTTGGCTAAATCGCTCCAATGCACCAAACGGATTTTTTTTCTGCTGATTTCTAAACCGGTGACCCCACCCCGGCCTATCGAGGTTCCCGAGTTAAAAACACAAGGTAATAGGAACTCTCGGTTATACAACTGATGGGGCAAATCTAACCGTGGGGAATCCCTGTGGGACTCCCAATCCAAGCGCGTAAACTCAATCATGGGTTCTAAATGCCGGCGTTCTGCCGCTGTAGCACGCGACCACCGGTGGCAAAGCGCGTCTAGCCTCGACTCTAAACTGGCAGCTTTTGGTTGGCTTTCAAACAGCGGTCGGTGCGTGTGCCCAATGACCGCCAGGATTTTTTTTCGTTTAGCAAACTCATAAATGCGTCGTTCAATTTCGTAACGGGATTGCTTATGATAGGCAGGCGAGTGGTTTTTTATGTGCAAGGGGTTGGCAAAGAGTTTTAAAAACGCCCCGATGAGCGCATTATAACGTCCGCTGTTGATTCTTCCTGCTTGGTGCCCATGAAGGACAAGAATCTCGCCGTCTTCTGCTTTTAACCTAAGAGCGGGAAAAAGCGGATAAGGGCCTTCTAGCTGAGCAGAAGCTGGGTCGTGATTGCCTTCGAGCTTGTAGAGGCTTTGACGGGCCTGAAACGCATCCAAGACTGCATAAAAAGACTTCCATCGTTCACGGATGGCTGGCAGTCGACAGCGTAGGAGCTCTTCAATATCACCGTTCAAAATCAGCTTGTAAGAGCGGGGAGCATAAAAGGTAGACAAGGCCGCCATGACTGTTTCGGAATTGGCCGTAAAATCATCATGACGGCTGCCGTCTCCAAGATGAAGGTCACTAAAGACAGCAAAACGCTCACCATGCTCCAACGCCACTGAGGGAGCTTGCTCCCAAAGAGCTTCGAGCAAGTCAAAAATCGGGGGTTCAGGCATGCCGTATTTTGCCCAACGGTCCTCAACCTCAACAAGAGGTCAAGGCCGATGAGTCAAAAATTTCATCAAGAACTCATATTCCTAAGCTCTCAGCTTTCTGAGCTCTCAGACAGCCCGACTATCGACCAGCTCGCTGGTAGGATAAAAGCGAACCGCAGGGTTGTCACCTTTCATCCTATTCAAGAGCCAGGGGTTCTCGGCCAAAAAGATCGGATTCCCGCGAACGTCGACGAGGATCTTGTGCGAATACCGATCGAGAAAAGCCTGGAGTGCCTTTTTATCCTCGCTAGCGACCCAGTTGCATAACGTAAATTCGATGGCCTCATACCGGCAACTCGCACCGTACTCATGCTCCAAACGGTACTGCAAAACTTCCAGTTGCAGCTGGCCAACGACCCCAATCACCCGGACATTCTGATGGTGAGGTTTCGTGAACACCTGAACAACGCCTTCTTCAGCCAGCTGATCGAGACCTTTATGAAATTGTTTAGCCTTCATGGGGTCAGCATTCGAAATCGTACGAAAGATTTGCGGCGCAAAACTTGGAATACCCTGAAAGTGCAAGTCTTCCCCTTCGGTTAACGTATCACCAATTTTGAAGGTACCCGTATCATGGATTCCTACAATGTCTCCCGGCCAGGCTTCGTCAATAATATCGCGGTTCTGTGCCAAAAAGGCGGTTGGATTTGCTGTTCGGAAGGGCTTACCTCCCCGGACATGCCAGTACTGCTTGTTACGTTCAAAACGCCCCGAACAAATCCGCAAAAAGGCCACACGGTCGCGGTGTTTGGGGTCAAGGTTGGCGTGAATTTTGAAAATAAACCCGCTGAACTTAGGTTCCTCAGGCTGAACCATTCGCTCTTGGGCAGATTTCGGGGTGGGGGATGGGGCCAAGCGAATCAAATGCTCCAGAAGCTCTCGCACACCGAAGTTGTTTAATGCGGAACCAAAAAACACGGGGGTTACTAAGCCCTCGAGGTAGTCCTCCACTTCAAAAGGCGGGTAGATAGACTGAATCAGAGCCACGTCTTCACGGAGTTTCTCGGCCAGCCATTCTCCGACTTCAGCCTCCAAACGTGGATCGGTAAGACCGGTTAAGGCAATAACGTCAGTGGGAAGTTGTACTTGCCCGGGCCGAAACAGGTTAATAGTTTGATCTAAAAGGTTGTAAACACCTTTAAAAGACTGGCCCTGTCCAATCGGCCAAGTAACCGGACGAACCTGAACGGCCAGTTCCCGTTCAACCTCATCCAAAAGCTCAACAGGATCTTTCCCCTCACGGTCAAGTTTGTTCATGAAGGTGGCAATGGGGGTAAACCGCATGCGACAAACTTCACAAAGCTTTCTCGTCCGCTCTTCGACACCATTGACAGAATCGATCAGCAAAAGAGCACTATCGACAGCCGAGAGGCCCCGGTAGGTGTCCTCACTAAAATCCGCATGCCCTGGAGTGTCCAAAAGGTTAATAGAACGCCCTCCATAGCTAAAACCCATGACCGACGAGCTAATCGAAATCCCGCGTTCCTTTTCCATTTCCATAAAGTCGGACACCGCCGCCCTGGTATTCTTGTTACTTTTTACCGCACCGGCGATGTGAATTGCGCCCCCAAACAACAACAATTTTTCGGTCATGGTTGTTTTTCCGGCGTCGGGGTGACTAATGATGGCAAAGGTTAGGCGTTTTCGGGTTTCTTCAAGCAAAGTCGTCATAAGCTGACAAACTAGCCTTGTCAGCGAATTTTCTCAAGTCCTTCTGAAGCATCCCGGCGGAATACCGTGCTCTTAGCAAAAAAAAACCGCCGGTG
>JAJXVP010000357.1 GCA_021782055.1 bacterium
CGTGCAAGCCAGTGCCAAACCAGATCAAAAAGCCCAAGGTGGTCGAGTTCAGCACATCGATCAAGGGCCGAAAGATCGCGTTAACTTTCATTTCAGCAAGGTTGGCCCTCAGCAACTCTTGGTTTGCCCCTTGAAAGCGGCCTCGGGTTTCGTGTTCCCGGGTGAACAATTGCACCAAGCTCATGCCCGATAGGTGTTCCGAAAGAAAAGTCGTTACCTTGCTAATCCCAGCCCGAACCCGGCGGTTGGCTTTTCGACTCCCCTGGCGGAACAGGACGGCCAAAACAAGCACAGGTGGCAGGCTGATGACCGTAAACAGGGCCAGCGAAACATTGATGACAAAGAGGGTTACCACCACGCCAGCCATCATGACAAAGTCTTTCAAAAGCGAGGTAAAAAATGAATTAAAAAAATCGCTGAGCGTAGCAATGTCGCTCGTGACTGCCGAGACTAACTGACCCGTGGGCTTTTGGTAGAGCCACGAAGATCGGCGCCTTTGTAAACGGGCAAACAGATCGCCCCGCAGGTCACGCATCACATCTTGGGATACCTTGGCCAAGTTGTAGACCTGAAAAAACGAAACGGCGAGGTCAAGGATCAGCATGAGCAGGATTCCTAGCCCGGCCATCGTTAGATTGGCGCTGTTGTGCGCAAGAATTCCTTGGTCAATCCCCTGTTGTAAAAGAACGGGAACAGCTAACTCGCTGGCGGTGGCTATTGCCAGGGCCGCCAGCGAAAGTCCCACGGCTAACCGGTAGGGGCGTAAAAAGCTCGTCAGCCGAAGAATAAGCTTGGCGTCTTTCATGGGGGCTTTAGGCTTGTTCATAGCTCCTCCCCGGCGTGCTGTAGGTGAGCGATTTCTTGAAAGATCCCCTCTTGCTGCAACAGCTCGCGAGGTGGGCCTGCTTGGACGATCCGTCCTGCGTCAAGAACGATCACCCAATCACAGCGCCTTAGGGTGGCAACCCTATGCGAAATCAAAATGCTGGTGGTCCCGGCCCGTTCTTGCCTCAGGTGGGCCACGATGTTTTCTTCGGTTTCGACGTCGACCGCCGAAAGCGCGTCATCGAGCACGAGGACGGGAGCACGGGCGGCTAAGGCTCGCGATAGGGCCAGACGTTGTTTTTGTCCCCCCGAAAGGGTTACCCCCCTTTCGCCAATCAGGGTCTCCCAGCCTTGCGAAAAGCCGTCGAAATCGCGGTGGATGGTAGAAATCTCTGCCATCCGGCGTAAAAATGCTTCGTCGGCATCGGGGGCCGCAAAGGCTAAATTATCCTTGATGCTTTCTGAAAACAAAAAGGTTGTCTGCGGCACCAGGGCAAAGCAGTTCCTTAGGGCTTTCAGATCGTAGTCGCGAATATCCTTTCCATTCAAAAAGACGGTGCCGGGGGGCGGGTCGGCTAAGCGAGGGGGCAGGTTGAAGAGGCTGGACTTGCCACTTCCTACTTTTCCCAACACGCCTAAAAAGGTTCCTTGAGGAATTTCTAGCGAGATATCGTGCAAAACCGGGTCTGCATAGCCCCAGGTGAGGTGGCGAAAGCTCAGATCAAAGCGCTCGGGCCGACCTAACGCCGGTGTTCCCGAGGTGATCCCGGGAGCGGTATTGAGAATTTCGGCGATGCGTCTTAGGCTGGCGGCCCCCCTCTGCAAGAGGTTGACAACCATACCGGCACTCATAAGGGGCCAGATGAGCATCGTTAAATAGGTCAAAGAGGCGGTAAATTGCCCGAGCGAGAGTTTTCCTTCCATTACAGCTTGCCCGCCAAAGAGCAAAAGCAAAAGCGCCGACAAGCCCGAGAGGGCCGAGATCAGCGGAAAAAAGAACCCCCACAACCGTACTAACTTCATGTTGGCTTCTTTAAAACGGGTGTTGGCCTCCCAAAAGGCTTTGTCTTTGGTGTCTTCGAGCACAAAGGCCTTGATCACCCGATTGGCGGTCAGGTGTTCTTGAACAAACGTTGAAAGCCCCGAATAGGCCTCTTGAACGCCCTTGAAGAGCTTACTGATCAGGCCTCCGAACAAAAGAATCAACAGAGTAATGATTGGTAAGGGGCTGACAATGATTAAGGTGAGTAGGGGGTTTTGGGCAAAGAGAATCACCAAAATGGATCCTGAGAGAAAAACCGCGTCGGTGAACGCCACCAAAGCAAACCCTACCGCCATGCGAATCGCCTCGAGGTCATTGGTGGCACGGGCGAGCAAATCACCCACGGTAGTTTGTTGATAAAACGAGGGAGGCAAAATGGTGAGGTGGGCAAACAGCCGGTCCCTCAGCTCTGCTTCGATGCGTCGGGACGAGCCGGTAAGACAAAATCTCCACCCTACGCGACCCAAAGCGATAAAAATAGCGGTGATTGCCAGACTTAATAAAATGCGCTTGAGGTCCTGGTTCTGTGGCAAGCCTTTCTGCAAATGGTCAATGGCTTGGCGTATCCACTGCGGCAAAAGGAGTTGTCCCGCGTTGGCAACCAATAAAAAAAGGATCCCAAAGGCGTACCAGTGCCAGCGGCGAACGAGGTGGGGGCGGAGGATAGCAAAAGATTTACTCACGATAATTCAAGATACTGAATTCCGGTCTTGACAGGAAGCCACTCCGTTTGATACTTTCTCTAGCTGTTGTAAAACAATATTCCTGTTGATCGAGGTGATCTTACTTGGCTAATTCGCGTTCCGCCAAAAAAAGAATTCGTCAGAACGAAACCCGCCGGCTTCAAAACAAAGCCTATCGCAGTATGGTTCGTTCCGCTGTAAAGAATCTGGAAGCCGCCCTAAAGAAAGGGTCAACCGAGGCTCCCGCTGAAAAATTTGTCCGTATGCAGAAGCTCATGGACACCGCCGCCCGTAAGGGTTTGGTGAGTCGAAACGCTGCCTCGCGCAAAGTTTCGCGCATGGCCAAGCGTTTAACTGCTAAGGCGTAAGTTCCATCCTCTGACCCCGGGAGGGCCCGTGTCGAGTCCTAAACTGACAAAAGCCGAGATCATTGAAGCGATCTTTGCCAAGACTGAGCTGAATCGCAAGACGATTCATGAAGTCATTGACCAGTTCTTTGAAGAAGTTAAGACGGCCCTGGTGGAAGACCGCGTGGTTGAGTTACGCGGTTTCGGCACCTTTGAGATCCG
>JAJXVP010000358.1 GCA_021782055.1 bacterium
TTCACGGTCATCCTCCTCTTGGAACCCACTCTGGACACCATGGCCTTGGTCGCCGAAAGGATCCGGCAGGCTATAGCCGAAAAACCAATCGCCCCCCTCTCTGCCCCGGTAACCGTCAGTATTGGGGCGGCCCTGCTTGTACCCGGCGACACCGAAGAACTACTGATCAACCGTGCGGACAATTTGCTATACCAGGCAAAGCAAGACGGTCGAAATCGCAGTAAAGTAAGCTAAGCCATGTTTGTATCAAGAGCCGGAGTTACCGGATTAACGATTGTTTTCATCCTCCTTTTGACAAGTTGTACGACGCCGTGGACTTCTTCAACGCCACCCAGCGTCAGTGGTGCGTCGTATGCGGTGCTGGGGGGTTACCTTTACCGCGTTGGCGGCCAGACTGCGGAGGGAAGCTGGAGCGCTCAAACCTGGTTTGCGCCGCTCACGTCAGGTACGGTAGGGGCTTGGGTCCGGGGGCCTGACCTTCCTGTAGGTCGAGCCTGGGCCGCAGTGGCCGCCGCCGATGGCTACCTTAACATTGCTGGTGGCGAAAATGCTTCTGGTCCCCTAAGCGACGTGTATTCGGGTTACGTGAGTCCCGGGCAAGGAATGCCAGGCTTTCTCAACGCGGCAGGCCAACCCGCCTGGAACCGCGCCGCCTATAACCTTCCGTACCCGGTCAGCCGTGCGGCTTCGGTGGTAGCTGACGGCCGCTGGTTTTTGCTCGGGGGCCAAAGCACTTCGGCGGCACCAACCGCAAACGCACTCTCGGCGGCCATCCTTATGGATGGATCGCTGGGAGGTTGGCACCTGCACTCGCAGTTCCTTGCCGTGCCAACCTGGGGAGCGACAGCCTTTTCGTGGAATTCCTTGCTGGTTAGCGCGGGTGGCGAAACTTCCGCTGGCTTTGCCCCTACCCAGGTTTGGCAGTGGACCGGCACTTGGCAGGCCTGGGCACCACTGGTTTCAACCAACACTCTGCGCCCGCTTTTTTACGACGCTGGGACTTCGCTCAATTTTGGAAGCGGTTATACAGGAACCAAGGCGACCACAACCTGGTGGGGCCTGAGTGCTCAAGGCCTTACCACCTCGGTCTTTTCTGGCTCGCAGACTTCCTATTCTCAGCCCATTCCCACTGGTCAGCAGATCCTTGCGCGTACCAGTCAAGCGCTGATTTCTCCAGACGTCCAGGATCAGCTTCAAACCGTGGTCTGGCTACCGACAGCCTGCCCCGCTCCGGTAATTTTTCCTGTAAGTGGGCAAATCACCGTTCCCAACACGCCCCGGCTTGACCCGTTACCCGATTGTCAAATTCACTACACCTGGACACCTTTAGGACAGCCTTTTCAAACACCCACTGTTGCCTCACCGGTCTGGGATCCGTTGCACCCGCTCGTTCTCACGGGAAGTGGGCGCCTAGCCGCCATTCAGACCTTGCTTGATGGGAGCGAGGCTTCGAGCGAAGCTGATGCCGACTACACAGCGCAGTCGTTGGGGTTCACCTTGACGATCAACCAGAACCTCGCCTCTTCCCCCAACTATACGGCACAGACCATCGCCGCTGACTCTGTGGGAACGCCAGGTCTCGACACCTGGTTTCAGCTAACGCTGTATGTTCCCGTTCTTGGCCACCTGGGGCTTCAAGATGCTACTAACGGCCCTTGGACAGCCCGCCTGACGTGGTCACTTTTAGAACAAGACACAGTCACCCCGGTTTTAGACGGCCAAGACCACCCGCTCAGCGACCAAGCCCCCGGCGATTACCCCGGGTTAGCCCTTTCGCCTGGCCGGTACCTTCTGCACGTTCACAGTACTGATGGTCAGGCTGGCGAAAGCTTTGGCTTGCTGTGGGAATACCAATAAAAAAGCCGACCCGAAGGTCGGCCACACTTTACCAGTTCCGAATCACTTCAGAAACTTAGTTAAGAGTAACTGGTGTAGGAGCGGTATCTAAGGTTGTCAACGAATTTGCTGAAGTTACAGCCGACATGGCTGTCTGAGCGGGGAAGGTTGAGTGAATTCCACCGCTCGACCCTGACTGCCCAAAGAAAACGTACACTTTAACATTTTGTCCCATCGCCGCACCGGGACCAATATCCGAGTAAGGGATTTTCCATTTGTAGGTAGCCACATCGGTATTTGTTGTGCCTGTAGAATACTGAACAAAAGTTGCGGGCGTGCCCACGGCGGACTCTGCACCACCGCTAACAGACTTTTCAGCACCGACGGTGATGGTAGCCCCTGCTGTAGACCCACGATAAGCAACCCAACCATAATCAAAGTTGGTGCCTACATTGTCGGTAGTGATGCCCAAAGTCCCCCAACCCAAGAGGTTGGCCGTAACAGCCTCGCCCCCTGTCAAGGAACCATCATCCACTAAAACGTAAATGTTGTTGCCAGCATTCTGGGGATTCATGACCGTTGACACATACAGGTTTGTGCCATCAGAGGTTACATAGGTGCTGGTAATAGCGCCACCCCAAGAACTTCCCGAGCCAGTTCCCAACATAGTGCCCCACCCTGTTACCGCAGCCGTGGCAGTCATATCGGGAGCCGGAGGTGCCGCCGCTGTAATCGTCACGGACGTAGCGCCGGTAATGTTTTGTGACACATTACCAACTGCCACGACGCTTGTGCCACTCAAGCCCTGGACGGCAAAGGTATAGGTACCGTTGGTAGAAATGGGGACGCTGAACTTATAAGGCGAGGTCGACGAAGTTTGGGTAGAGCCGACTTGCACGCCCGAAGAGTTAAATACATTCAGCTTGACTGTTGTGGCGCCATTGAGGTTCCGGGCACCAGCCCCCGTACCGTTGACGGTAACGGTTACGCCACTTGAGGTTGTCGAACTAGACGCCGTCGAACTTACGGGGTTCTGGCACGCCATAAACACTAAAAATGTCGCCGAAAGAATGGAAAGAATCTTTTTCATGTACTTCTCCTTTATAGATTTTTATTGTGCTGTAACACTGACCGTGTAGTTAGTCAGCTCAGTAATGTCAACAACGGTTTAGAAGTTCCGCTTTTCACCGGCGGCCAGGTTCCGCTTTTATTTGATTATTCCGGGTCAACGACCCCTATTTTCAATCGGTCTTTCATTCTGTAAGAATCTCCTTTTAGGC
>JAJXVP010000359.1 GCA_021782055.1 bacterium
ACAACTTCTTACGCTGGCCCTGTGATGCTGAGTGTACTGGGGCTGGGTGTAGACAGCGTCAGCGTTGCCCCCTCACCCCACTGAGCATACAAAGCTACATTGGCTGACCCCAGGGTCAAAGATCCCCCCAGGGCATAATTGCTCCCTAGACCATTAGTTTGAGTGTTCCACCCCACCAACGTCCAGCCCGTTTTTGTGGGACCGCTGGTAGGCAAAGTAACAGAGGCCCCTTGGGTACCGAGAAGCGAAGCCGGCAGTGTGCCGCCATCATTCCCATTACCTAAAAGGCTAACTTGGTAATCGGGAGTAAACGTCCAGCTCGCCGCGACAGCGGTATTATCGACACTTTGCGCCGTGACTGTTACTGTAGCCCCGGGTGCAGAAAGCACGGTAACCGTGCCCGTTTGGTCGCAGGTGGCAAGCGTTGAAGCAGAAACGGTGGTAGACGACGTGGTCACCGACCACTTCAACAAGGGGTTGGACGGCAGTGAGGTTCCCCTATTCCATACCGGTACGACAGAGACTGGTGTACCAACGGCAGCTACAGAAGGGGGAGCCTGGCCGGCTACGTTCAAGGCCAAGCTAGAAACGGGAACATAGGCCTGGCCAAAATCGGTGGTTTGAAACCCGGGTTGCCAGGAGGTAGTGGTGTCAGGAACCACCATAAGGGTTTGGTACTGCACAGCGCTAGCTCCGGCTGAATCTTTGGCCTGCCAGATGATTTGATAGGCACCTACGCTCACCGAGTTTAAGCTCAGCGTCGTGAACGGCGAGCTGACTGTATCAGTGGTAACGATGGTTCCATCGGGGTTGACCCGTGTGACAGCGACCGAGCTGATGCCAAGGCCACTGGGATAGGTCGCACTGATACTTAAGTTCCCCGTTCCCGTCCCACTGGTTAAGTATTGTAAAACAACCGGTAGATTGACGGAGCTCGCTGTGGTCAGATCGGCCGTAACCTGACCGCTGGCAATAGAAGTTCCCTTGGTATCGAGGCCTTGAACCGTCACCGTATAGACCGCCGAGGGCAGGTTCGTGAAGGTAAACTGCGGGTTTGTGGTTGTCTGCGGTGAGCTGTTTGCTGGGGTGAGTGCTACCGTATAGCTAGCACACGAAGGGAGTGTCGTAGGCCACAGGGTTCGTGCGGACACCGACCAGGTCAACGTTAAAGACCTGCTCGCCGCAGACGAAGGGGCTGAGGGGTTCACACAGCCACTCAGGCCTACTAGGCTTGCCACAAAAGCAATCGACAGCAAAGCTTTCATGGCTAGTTCCCCACACTCACACTACTACTACCCGAGTAGGTTACTGTCCCTGCCAGAGGCGTAAAGACACAGGTTAGAAGGTTTCCGCCCCAATTCCACCCCACTGTGGCGGGAAGCAGGCCCCAGTTGATGGTCAGCGTCGATAAGCCACTAGCTATCTGGGTGGCATCAAGCGTGACTCCCGCAGGCAAAGGACTTGAGGTTAAGGCCACACCGTTCAAGTACCACACGGCCGTACTGGCCCCCGCCCCTAAGGTGGCTTGATAGGTTGAAGCCGTTTTATAGCTAACTGTGGTGGGGCCTTGCAGGGTGACTTGGTATTGAACCGGTGCCTGCACGACGATGGTTCCCCCAGTAGAGTTTTGCCACTGGGCGTACAAGGTCAAGTTTGCCATCGGAATCAAAAGCATAGCACCATTGGCATAAGGAACGCCCGAGCCGTTCGCGGCAGTATTCCAACCCACAAAAGTCCAGCCCGTTCGGGTAAATGCGCACGAAGCCAACTGAACCGCTGTTCCCGCTATCGCAGTCTGTGCCGCCTGGGTACCAGTGCCTTGGTTGGGGTCAAACGAAACTGTCACCGCTAGAGGGTAGGCAACAGGACTCCACTGCGCATACAGGATCAGGTCGCTGGTACTCATTGTTAAGACCGCACCGGGAAGATAAAACGCACCACTACCATCGGCCTTCGTGTTCCAACCGGTAAACCCAAACCCCGATTTGACCATATTGCCCGAATTGCTAGCTACCGTCACGGAAGCCCCTGCCAGATAAGCATTCGGGTCTACCGGAGGGGCTCCCCCCGTGGCGGTATTCATATCGTACGAGACTCGATAAGCTGTTGCCGCAGTCCACTGAGCATATAACACCACCGCGGCTGAACCTATAACAAACGTAGAACCGGTGGCATACATCGTTCCTGAACCGTCAGGCTTCGTGTTCCAACCCAAAAAGGTGGGAGTGGCAGGGTTTGTGAGGTTGCCGGTATTTCCTAAAATGTTTACCGTGGTGCCGGGCAAATAGTTGTTATTGTCAACGGGGGGGTTACCTGAACCAGCAGTCGAACCGGTTGTACTGGTAAAATTGGCGTTGTAGGTGACTTTATAGGTGGGACTTGCGGTCCAAACGGCGGCTAAACTAACGCTCGCCGTTCCCATGATAAAGGTTTGACCTGGCATATAGGTCACACCCTGCGAGGTCTGCCACCCAGCAAAAGTTTTGTTCGCAACAGTCATGTTCCCTGTGTTATCAAGAACTGTAACAGAATCACCGGGCAGGTAAGTCTTGGGGTCTACGGGAACACTCCCCGTAGCAGAACTATCGTTAATCAGGTAGGTCACCGTGTAGGTCGGGCTCGAAGACCACTGTGCATAGAGAGTGACATTGCCCGCCCCCATGCTAAAGGTTGCCCCCGGTTTATAGCTGGAACCTAACCCATTCGCCTGGGTGTTCCACCCAAGAAAGTAAAAGTTCGTCTTGGCCAGGGTTGTTTGTGGCGGCAGAACTGTGACAATGGCCCCGACGACATACGAGTTAGTATCGTTGGGAACCCCGTTAGTCGTCGGGTTGTTTCCATCATAGGTTACCTTATAAACAGCCCGTGTGGTATTGGCCATTCCAAACGGATCAGTACACCCCGAAGCGGTGAGCACCGCCAGAACGATCCACAGAAGCACTAGTCGTAAACGCAACACAACCTCCCTCTAATCGCACTGCACACGTGGCAACTTTTGTGGATAGACAGGCTAATTATATCCGTTCAAAATTTTTTGTCGTACCAAATCATGATTTGGCACCTTTTTTTTTGCTTTTTTTTGAAT
>JAJXVP010000360.1 GCA_021782055.1 bacterium
ATACTGCCGAGTGGGGACCTCCTGAGCGGACCAGCCTTTTTCAAATGAGTCTGAGGCGCTGTTACGGTCTTTTGATTTATGCCTTGGGGGCGCTCTCGGCCAGAGCCAAAAATAAAGAAAAGTGGATCGATAGCAAACTTTTAGCCCAGGTCTGGATGGAACAGATCTCCTTGCAGAGCCAAGAAGATATCGCTATGGCGGTTATGATGATAGAAGGAGAATTAAAGCTCCTGCTGGTCAAGGGGCTTTTCTATTGTCTAGGGTTGGCCGAGATTCATGCCAAAGACCTCCATAGTTGGAGCGACGACCTTCGGATTAGGCCGACGCCGCTTTACCACGCGCTGTTCAGCGTTACGCCTTTCAAATAAACGCTGGTCTCTTGACTTACTTCCTTGCTCTGAGTAATATGTGATCAATGGTTCACACACGGATTCCCAATCCCCAGGCGATCAACCGGCAAGCCGAGGTTTTTCAGGCTCTTTCGAGCCCAGCCCGCCTCGTCGTCCTCCAGGCTTTGCGTTGGGGGGAATATTCGGTGAATGAGCTGGTGGATATTTTGGCCAATTTGCAATGCGCCTGCTCGGCGGAACGGACGAACATTTCTAAGCACCTGAGTGTACTGAGGCAGTTGGGCTTGGTCGAGGTTCGCGAAGAAGGCCAAAAGCGCTTATACCGGCTGGGACGCTCCCCGCTGGTCGAGAGTCTTCTCGAGGACGGGCTTTGGGGTATCGGTCTCGAACCCTTCCGGCCTTAAAAGAAAAAGAACAATGTTCTTTTTTTTGAGCTTTATATGTGAGTTTTATATCACTGTGAAATGATGTTCACGTGAAAGGAGAAAGAAAATGCTAATTGAAATTCTAGGGAGCGGATGCCCCAACTGTGCCAAGCTCGCCGCCCATGCCCAAGAAGCTGCAACGAAGCTGGGCATCGAGGCCACTGTCAAGAAAGTCACAGATTTTGGTGAAATTGCCGCACGGGGAGTGATGAGTACCCCGGGGTTTGCCGTAGACGGCCGCTTGCTTTCAACGGGCCGTGTTTTGACGGTCGACCAAGTTCTGCGCCTGCTAAAGGGCGAATAAAGGGTAGCTGAAATGGATACCTCAACGCCTTGGGGCGCTGCCCTCAACTTTTTTGTCGGCGATATCATTAAAATATTTGTCCTGCTGGTGGTGATCATCTTTGCGGTATCTTTGCTACGCACGTTTTTTCCCCCCGAAAAAGTGCGCGACCGGCTGGCCAAACTTCCGCGCTTTGTCGCGCATATTCTGGCGGCTTTGTTGGGGATCATAACGCCGTTTTGTTCTTGCAGTGCTGTTCCGTTGTTCCTTGGTTTTGTCGAGGCCGGCATTCCTCTGGGTGTGACGTTTAGTTTTCTGGTGGCGTCGCCTATGATTAACGAGGTGGCACTCGTGATGCTTTTGGGCCTTTTTGGGTGGCAAATTGCTCTGCTATACATCGGCTTGGGCCTGGTGATCGCCATCGTAGCGGGCTTAGTTCTAGGCAAACTGAAGGTCGAGCCCTTGCTTCAAGATTTTGTTTTGAAGAACATCGGCAAGGCGCCGCCCATGGCTACGATTCGTCAAACTTGGGGTGACCGAGCGTCGTTTGCTTGGGGGTATACCCTCGATATTTTGCGAAAAGTATCGCTGTGGGTTGTCCTGGGAGTGGGGCTCGGGGCCTGGATTCATGGCTATGTGCCTCAGGACCTACTGGCCCAGTGGGCAGGGCGTTCCAACCCCTTTGCCGTTCCTATTGCTGTTCTCATCGGGATACCCTTGTATTCTAATGCGGCAGGAGTTTTGCCGCTGGTGGCGGCCCTCACGGAAAAGGGTGTGGCCATGGGAACAGCTTTGGCTTTTATGATGGCTGTAACCGCGCTCAGTTTTCCTGAGTTCATGATTTTACGCAAAGTGATGAAGGTCAAGCTTGTGGCAATCTTTGCCAGCGTGGTGGGTATCGGCATCATCTTGGTGGGCTATGTGTTCAACGCGCTTTTGCGCTAGGAACCGCAGAACTCTCTGGTGCTGTTTCATTGACGCAGGGGTTGAGCCAGCTTAGAATTAATCTATGAAAATGCCTCGTCAGCTTCTGGTTCTTATTGCTTTCATTCTTGTTGTACTTGGTTTGTCGTCTTGCGGGTCAAAGTCCCCAGCGGGAGCAGGGCGCCCAGCGGGTATTGCCCAAGAAGCTTTGAAAGGCCAAGCTGTCATCTTTGACCAGTATGCCCAAGGCGATGCCTTGACTATTAGAGTGACGGGTGTGCCGCCCGAACCGCAAGGGTTTGTGTTGCAAGGCTGGTTGTTGGGGCCTTCCGGGGCCCTCAACCTGGGGCTTTTAACCCCAAAAGAGGGGCGGCTCGATTTTCACTGGAATTCTCCGCAGGGCAAAAATCTTGTTCATGAGTACACGAAGGTCGAAGCGACCTGGGAACCGGGTTCGGGCAGTAACTCTCCTACGGGGAGAGTTGTCTTTTTGGGTAAGATCTCACTTTTAGGACAGCAGCTGTTTCAGCAAACCGGAAAAGCACCACAAGCCCCTGCGCTTGGTCTTCAAAGTCAGGTGGATTTGTCAGTCGAGCACGCGGGTATGGCCAAGGCCGCCGCTCAACTGGAAGATTGGAGTGAGATGAAAGCACACCTGGAGCATGTGATCAATATTCTTGAGGGCAGGCACGGAGCGTTATTTGGCGACTATTTGGGAACAGGCGTTCCGCAGAACCCCGGCGATGGCTGGGGGGCAAAGACCTACGCTAAAGAGGTCAAAAACCTTCTCTTATCGGCGGGGCAAAACTCCGTGAACGCGGTTTACCACGAATTCCAAACCGAGACCAACACGGTAGAGAATACCTGTTTAGCGATGTTGAAACACTTTCAAGTGACAAAAGTTCCTACACTCCTGGCTCAGTTAACCAAAACGGTCAAGCATTTGAAAGCAGGTCCGGCCCACCAGTTGTATCAATTAGCGCAAAAATCTTTGACCATTCCGCTGGAAAGTCCTCAGTGACGGTGTTTCGAAAAAGCTTACGCAGTCGAATCGCCTTTCTCTTTTTAACACTCAGTCTTTTACCCTTGTTGCTGGT
>JAJXVP010000361.1 GCA_021782055.1 bacterium
TTCAAGCCGTTCATGGAGCTGGCTTAGAAGTGCAAGAAATCGTTCTAAATTCCTTGGCCGCTTCTCAAGCTGTTCTGTCTAAAGAAGAGAAAGAAGTTGGTGTCCTTTTAGTCGATATAGGTGCTGGGACCACCAGTGCAGTTTTGTTTTTTGAAGGAGCACCTCATTTTTCTAAGGTCTATTCCTTTGGAAGTGAACGCGTTACCAAAGATATTGCTCAAGTTTTACAATTGCCGGATGAAGAGGCGGAGCGTATCAAAGTCAAGTTTGGTTGTACTTGGGGCGAAGGACTGGTTGATGATAGTGAAGTGATTATTCGTGGTGTCGGTTCCCGTCCTCCCTATACCTTAAGACGCAGCCAAATTACTCGGATTATCCAAGCTAGGATGGAAGAAATTCTCGCGATGGTAGCCAAGGATGCCGCAAAAACCGGGCTGTTGCCGCAGTTGGGTGCTGGTATCGTCTTTACTGGTGGGGGATCTCACCTTGAGGGATTACCAGAATTAGCCAGGTCAGTATTTGGTAAGCCTGGTCGGATGGGGGTCCCTATGGGACTTTCTGGTCTTGAGGAAAGTTGGCAGAGGCCGGAATTCAGTGCCGCAGTGGGTTTAGCTTTATGGGGAGAACACCGTTTGCCGTATCCAGAAACCGAAGAGTTTGAGCAGGCAATTCCGAGAAAAACGGTAAGTCGGAGTTCTTCGCGACGTCTCAAAAATCAAACCTTGGCAAAGTTTTGGGATTTTTTTAAGAAGAATTTTATATAAGAGTTGAAGAAAAAAGGGAGGGGGAGATGAGCGAAATTACTATGGTCGACGATGTTGAGCATCGTCGAACCGTGATCAAAGTTGTCGGCGTGGGGGGCGGCGGCAGCAATGCGGTGAACCGTATGATCGAAGCGGGGTTGAAAGACGTCGACTTTGTCGCCGCAAACACAGATAATCAGGCTCTGTCGAAATGCAAAGCTTCGGTTAAAGTGACCTTGGGCAAAAGTGTCACCAAAGGTCTTGGTGCGGGAGGAAAGCCTGATGTGGGAGCCGCCGCCGCCGAAGAAGATAAAGAGTCTCTGAAAGCAGCCCTTTCTGGCTCGGATATGGTCTTTGTAACGGCCGGGATGGGGGGAGGCACAGGAACAGGTGCCGCACCCGTGGTTGCACGGATCGCCAAAGAGCAGGGGGCTCTTACGGTGGCTGTGGTGACCAAACCCTTTGGCTTCGAAGGGGGGAAAAAGCAAAAGTTGGCTCAAGATGGCATTGAAAAACTTTTGAAATCAGTGGATGCGATTATCACGATTCCCAACGATAAACTTTTGAACATTGCCGGGGCTCATGCTCCCATTTCTGAAGCCTTTTTACGTGCTGACGATATCCTGCGTATGGGGGTTCAGGGAATTTCAGAAATTATCACTGTCGAAGGTCAGCTGAATGTCGATTTTGCGGATGTCAAAACCGTGATGGAAGGCCGAGGTGCCGTTTTGATGGGGATTGGTCGCGGTACTGGCGAAAATCGTGCCGTGGATGCGGCAACCCAGTCTATTCAAAACCCCCTGCTAGAAGAAGTGCAGATCGATGGCGCCAAAGGAATCCTCGTGGCGGTTACCGCTAGTCCAGATTTCTCACTAGCAGAATTCCATGAAATTATGAGCATCATCACACAGAATAGCCATGAAGATGCCCTGATCAAACCTGGCTTAGCCATCAATGAAAGCCTTCGTGATGAGGTGGTGGTAACCGTAATTGCCGCTGGCTTTGGACCACGAGAAGACGAGGCACGACCAGTGGAGCGCTCCGCAGAACTTCCCTTAGGTCTCCCCAAAAGCAACAAAGCTGTCGAGGGTCTACGCCCAAGGGGAATGGAAAACTTAGGGGAATTATTTCCCAACTCGACTTCGGTTACTCCGGCAAAGCCACAGCCTCGAGCTGGTCTTCAACCAAGAAATGAAGAGGATAACCTGGATATTCCCACGATTCTTCGGCAGGGTGTCCGTCTTTAAGTGACGGTAAGGATAGCTAAGATGGCAGACCCTGTTCTTCAAGCTTTTGAAGCCTATCTCAGGTTCCGACTCGGGCTTGCCGACAGAACGGTTGAAGAATATAGCCGAGAAATGCGGTTTTTTGACGTATGGCGGGCTGAAAGAACGTGGGAAACTTTAACAGCAGAAGAACTTACCGATTATTTGGGTACAAGACGTCAAGGTGGCTTGGGTGTGCGTTCAGGGGCTCGCGCCCTCAGCATATTGAGGCAGTTTTTTGATTATCTGGTGGAATCTGGACGCCGAGGGGACAATCCCCTCGAAAAAGTTGAGTCGCCCAAAGTTCCCCTGCAAACCCCTGAAGTCTTTACTTTAGCCGAAGTCGAACGTTTTCTTGCTGTGATCCCTCAAGATTCTCCCGAAGGTTTACGAGATCGAGCCTTGTTTGAGTTAATTTATTCGGCAGGTTTGCGTGTTAGTGAGGCGGTGGGGTTAGGCCTAGGAAAGCTATTCGTTTCAGAAGGGTTGATTTGTGTGTTGGGTAAAGGAGACAAAGAAAGGATGGTTCCTTTAGGACGCCAAGCCTTACAGTGGTTAACTCGATGGCTGAGAGAAGGACGCCCTCTTTTGCAGAAGGCCAATTCACCTGACGCTGTCTTTTTAAATTTTCGAGGCGGAGAGTTGTCCAGAAAAGGAATTTGGAAGAACTTTAAAGCTTATGCCATTGCGGCGGGACTAGAGGGCAAAGTGCATACGTTACGACACTCGTTTGCCACGCACTTGCTGGCTGGCGGTGCCGACTTGCGCTCGGTTCAAGAATTGTTGGGACATGCCAGTATTGGGACCACGCAAATTTACACCCATGTCGACCAAGAATCTTTAGCTCTTTTACATAAGAAATATCATCCCCGAGAGCGTTTAGCGGGACATGGAGGTCGAAGCCATTAGGATCCTTTCACGGTATTCCTTGTTTAAGGGGAGATCGTGATGTTCACTGAAAAAGATGTTCTTAGGGCCGCTTTAGCTCGATTGACTGGTTTAAAGTGTCGAGAACGACGGCTATTGACGATAAAAGTGGAGAATGTTGATCGTTTGCGGCATTCTCAC
>JAJXVP010000362.1 GCA_021782055.1 bacterium
CTCGCGGCGGCGGCGGCGCAAGAAGCGGATCACACCGACTACCAGAACCAGCAGAGGAATCAGGGCGATGTTGACAAACGAAAGGCTAAAGGCCGCCGCTTGCCGCTCAGCATTGTCTTGTAATCCCGTCAAACTATGATCACGGTACGAGCGTGTCTTTATACTCAAAAGAGCATCGTCCTGGGCCAGCCAATCAACGGCCGAAGAAGCAAAAAGCGCATTGGCTTGGCTCTGTGTAATTTTCATCAGATCGGTAAGCCACGTTGAACCACCAACCACAATTAACCGTGTCTCTGGACTTAGGCTTTGGAACGGTGCGGCGTCCGCGTTGGCCTGGGCTTTAGGAATCGTAGCGGCGGTGTAGGCCGACGGGAAACGCCCTGTTAGCGCTACTACCACCGGGTACTTCTGCTTTTTTACCGAAGCACCCATCGAACTCATCAAAGCTTCGTTGGGGTCAATCGTAAAATTCTTAGTCATCAACCAAGACTTCGGGCTGGTGGTTACCAGAACCTCACTTTTAATCCCAGGTTTTTGAATAACGGTAAGCGGACTAGGCCACATCAGCGACAGACCCGCAAAGTGTGCCGTTACCGGGTTAGTAGAATTGGTATCTTGCGGAAGAATCTGCGGCCATTCTGGGTAACGCTGAAGAACAACGCCCATCTGAGAATTGAACTGCACAATATTGTTATAGGAATCAAGGACTAAGTCCTGTGGTTCCTCAACACCATACGAGGCAATCAGTTTAAGCGCAGGATTGTTTTTGAGCACCACAGGTGGCTTGTTCGAGCTGATGTCGACATTCACCGAGTCCAGAGCCATCAAGACCTTTCCACCATTCATCAAGTATTGATCGATGAAATAAGCGGTGGTGTCGTCAATCGCAGCATTACCCGCCACAATCAAAGCATTGATACTTTGAGGAATAGGATGGTCGAGGGGGAGCTGTTGAAAGTTCCCCAAAGTTTGTAATTGGCGTTCCAGAATCTTGTAGTCTTTGTCGAGTGACCGAGAGGGATCACCGATCAAAAATCCCACCGAGGTTGATTTTTGTGTGATCAGTTTTTCTAGGTGGCTCGTCAGATCATATTCCAGCGTTTCAAGGCTATCTACGACGGGCAAGACCTCGTGACGATCGAGGTAAGAAAGCTCAATACCTGAATAGACAACTTCTTCGGTCAACTGACTTTGGTCGGTTACTTGAATCTGGTTCCCTTCTATTCCCAAACGGCGCATATCACCAAGCTGGCCACTTGCCTTGGGGTCAACGATGCGGACCCGAATTCTCCCGCCGGTAGCCGAGGCGTACTCGTGCAAAAAGTCCGAAATACCCTGAGTTACCGGATAATACGCTTCGAGTTTTTTACTGAGGTAGTAGGTGAGGTAAATCGGTTCTTTGGCTTGAGCGACAACGGCCTTCGAGGCGGGGCTAATGGTATAAACCCCCGTACTCGTCAAGTCAATTTGAAACGAGAAAAGGTTAAGATTGATGATCAGGGCCGCAAAAATTCCCAGGACCAGCAAAAGGGTGATGCGTTCGCGGTTCTTATGCACGGCTTACCTCCACTTCCGCAAAATGAGGACCTTGGTATTCAAATACAGGAACAGCACCGCGAACCAGACGTAGTACAAGGCGTCTTTGGTATCGATCAGCCCCCGTTGAAAGTTCGCGTAACGGGCATCTAAGCTAAAAAAGCGCAAAATATTGCCCACAGCGTCAGGTAAACTCAGGGCAGCACCCAGGGTGACACTCAGCGTCAGGATCAGCAAAGACCCTAACGACATCAAAAACGCCGAAATCGTATTGGTCGCCAAACCGGACAGAAAAATCCCCAGAGCCGTTGCCGCGCCCGAAAGTAAAATCGAACCGATATATTCGCCTAAGATTTCGCCCATCTCAAATTGACCTAAGCCTGTCACCATCACCGTCATAGGGATGGTCAACAAGATCATGGTAAGGATGAGTGTCCAAGCCGCCAAAAACTTCGCCAACACCACATGACCCGTCCGAACCGGCAGGGTTAACAAAAGTTCCTGCGAGCCCATTTTGCGTTCATCAGCCCAACTGCGCATGGTTACGGCAGGCACCAGCACAATAAACGCTAACGGAAAAAGGGCAAAATAATTGCGAAGGGAGGCGACTTTTTGAGCAAGAAACTGATCCATCCACAAAAACCAAACAGCGGTAAAGATCAGAAAAAACAGAATGGCCCCATAGGCCACAGGACTATTAAAGAGTGAGCGCAACTCTTTGCGCCAAACGCTAAACATTCTGTTCATGAGGAGTCTCCTTGGTCAGCTGTACAAATAGGTCTTCCAAGCTGAGCGTCTGCGGAACCAGCGCCACAATCTTATACCGCTGAGAAACCGCCCAGTCGAACAAGGTTTCGCCTCCCCCGGAATCTTTGGGGAAAGCACATTCCAAAAGCGGGTCACTGCCCTCTTCGGCAAGCGTGGGCGCAGATTTTAACCCCGGAAGTCGCGACAGACTTTCAAGAGCCGTCGCGGCCGTCACACCCTTCAGGCGTACCTTAAAGCGTTCTTCGCCTTGAAGACTTTTGGCGATATCCGAGGCCTCGCCCTCGGCGACAATCTGGCCTTGGTTCATAATAAGAACCCGGTCACAGATGGCCTCGACTTCTTGCATAATATGAGTAGAAAGAATAACGGTCTTTTCCTTACCGATCTCTTGAATCAAATGGCGAAACTCGAGAATCTGATTAGGGTCCAAGCCGGTTGTTGGTTCGTCCAGAATCAAGATTTCCGGGTCGGCGAGAATCGCCTGCGCCAGCCCCACCCTTTGTTTTTGGCCTTTTGAGAGGTGACCGATCACCTTATTACGAAAGCCATCAGCGGCTGTCCGTTTAAGAACACGGTCAATAACCTCCTCACGGTCCACCGTCGGCAAACGCCTTACCCCGGCCATAAACTCCATGTACTCCAATACGGTTAGGTCGGGGTACACCGGAGAGCTTTCCGGGAGGTAGCCAATCAGCGCCTGAGCGCCAAGGGGGTCTGCCTGGACATCAATACCTTTGATCCAGGCGTCCCCTGCGGACGGATAATGATAAC
>JAJXVP010000363.1 GCA_021782055.1 bacterium
TCCTGACCCTTCGGCCGTTCCCGGTCCTTCCTTTTATTCACCACCGCCCATCATCTGGATTCACGAGCCCTGGGAATGGGGCCCCTACTACCACTGGAGGGATCGTTGGTGACAGAAAAAGTAGCGGTGTTGCGCCGCAGTCGAAAAGTTCCCGAGGTACGGACCGCCTTTTGGGGGGTAAAACTCCTTACCACCGCCATGGGCGAAGCGGTTTCAGATTTCCTGGTGTATCACATGAACCCCTACCTCGCTGTGGGTTTGGGCGCCTTTGTCTTTGCCTTAGCGTTGTTTATCCAGCTTCGCTTTCGCCGTTACCAAGCCGCAGTCTACTGGTCGGCAGTAACGATGGTCGCTGTCTTTGGCACTATGGCCGCCGACGCCACCCATATCGTTCTCGGCGTTCCTTACCTCTACTCTTCTTTGCTTTTTGCCGTGGGGCTTACGGCAATTTTTGTCCTGTGGTACCGCGTCGAAAAAAGCCTGTCGATCCATTCTATCAGCACCCTGAGGCGGGAGATCTTTTATTGGCTCGCTGTAATGGCGAGTTTTGCTATGGGTACCGCGTTGGGTGATCTCACGGCCTTTGGCTTTCATGCGGGGCTGAGTACCTCTGTACTAATCTTCGCGATCTTGTTTTCGCTTCCGTGGCTTACCAAAAAGGTGTGGCGCAATGAAACCTCGGCATTTTGGTTTTCGTATGTTATGACTCGCCCCCTCGGAGCGTCGCTTGCAGACTGGTTGGATATGCCGCACCGCGTGGGGGGGCTCGGCTGGGGACGGGGGGTCGTTGGCTCAATCCTGAGCCTGTTACTGATCCTGGCAGTCACTTGGGTTGCCGTTAAGAAAATCGACACCCCAGCCCCCAGTACAAGCTAGTCAAAGCTTACCTAGCCCAACACCGAAGTCTCACGACAGTAGCTCGTGAAGTGTCATGAGAGTTGCCCGCATAGAGTCATGAGACTGGCACAGGAGTTCACACGGTAGAGGACCACTTGGGCACTACGAAGAAAAAAAAAGTCCTTCTTGTGGAAGGACTTAAGAAACATTGCCCAGAAGAGGACTCGAACCTCCACGCCTCGCGGCACTAGTACCTGAAACTAGCGTGTATACCAATTTCACCATCTGGGCAGTGAGGTCAAACTAAAGGAAAACAGCGCCTCTGTCAAGTCAGCGTGGACCCTAGACAAGTCTGCGTGAATCCTAGACAAAGACGCTGTCCTTTCTAGAGCCGGTTTACGACTGTATTTCGATCTTGATACCAGGCTTGGTAGCCGGGGCATCTTTTGGTGACACTACCACACGCAGAAGCCCATTCTTAAAGCTCGCCGCCACTTGAGACTGATCGAACTTATCGGCAGGGACGTAATACTTTTGACCCTCGATCGGTTTGAGTTTGAGCCGATGCTTCAAGTAGCGAACGTCTGGTTCGTCTTCAAGCACCTGGGTTCTGGCAGAAAACACCATGTAGTCCCCCACAAACGACAGCTCGAGATCTTCTTGCTCAAAGCCCGCCAAGGCCATCTCAAACACCAGCGACTTATCCGGGGTAAGATAAACATTGGTCGGCGGGTACGAATAGGCGGGATAGAAATCCAGGCCCTCGGCAAGCCCTTTGCCGAACCCCCACCCTTTCTCCATTTCGGTACGGAACTTCTCGTTCCACGTCTCCACCTGGCCGAAAACTTCGTCCAGGAATTTATTCAGGTCCATGAAAGGAAATTTCGTGTCCCTCATCATGGTAACCTCCTTACGGCAGGTTCTTGCGGGCCCCAAAAGGGCGCCCTAAAGGAGCAACGCTCCTAGTTAGTAATATAATGCCGTCTCGGCCTTTCCGAAAGCGGTAAACTCAGTTATCCTGACGCGAATTCTTTGACGCGGAAAGGAAGGCTATGCGTCTGCTGTACATTGCCGAAATCGTCGGCAAACCGGGTTTATTCGCTTTACGCCATACTCTTGAAGAGCTCAAACACCGCTATCAACCCGACGTCGTCTGGGGGAATGGTGACGGCGCCACCGGAGGGTTCGGTCTTGGGTTGAATCATGCGCACACCCTGCGAAAACTGGGTCTCCAGGTGATTACCCTCGGCGACTGTGCCTTTTACAAAAAGGACGTTCACCCTCTTTTAGCATCGTCTCACTTTCTGCTACGACCGGAGAACCTCCCCGAAGAGGCTCCGGGGCAAGGTTTGCGTGTACTCAAGTCGGGCCCTCAGCCCGTTGCCTTTTTAAGCCTCGTTGGTCAGGCTGGGTGGAACCGCCTCACCCCTTTGTCACCATTTTCTGCGTTTGACCACGTCTTAGAACGGCTTCACGGTCAAAACATCCCCTTGCTGATAGATTTTCATGCAGTCACTACCGCCGAAAAGCAGACGCTTTTAGCCTATGTTGACGGCAAAGCCGCCGTTCTAATAGGAAGTCACGCTAAGGTTGCTACTGCCGACGCGCAGATTTCTTCACACGGGACCGCTTACGTGACCGATGCCGGCCGCACCGGAAGTCGCGCCTCCATCGGGGGCTTTCTCCCTGAAAAGGAGCTACAACGCCTACAAACAGGAATACCCTTAAAGAGCGAACCGTGTTGGCAAGACCTCGTCGTTGAGGGTGTTTTTCTGGAGATATCTCACAACAAAGGGGTAAAGATCGAGCCTTTTACTCAAACGTGTTCGGTAAGCGCCCCGTCTTCTTAAGTTGCGCAAGCGTAACTTGCTCAAAAGACCAAGCTAGAGCGACCGTGAGGCCATCTCTTTCGCCAGCTTATTTAAAACCCCAGCTGTTTCTGACAAGCCGACAATCTTTTCTACGTTTCCCAGCTCAATGGCCACTCGGGGCATTCCAAAAACCACACTTGTGGCTTCATCCTGAGCTAGCGTAAGGCCGCCCGCGCGGTGAATCTCACCAAGTTCGGCTGCTCCGTCACGTCCCATACCGGTCATGATTAACCCCATCGCTTGAGCACCAAACTGTTGGGCAACCGAACGGAACAGCACCCCGGCAGAGGGACGGTGACCATTGCATAAATCCTGCTGATGGAGGTGTGCCACCGTGGCTAAACTCTTTCGTTCTACTTCCAGG
>JAJXVP010000364.1 GCA_021782055.1 bacterium
AGCCTTGTACGCCCGGCAACGTCGAACCGCATCGCGCGCGAGATCGCTCACGTGCACAAAGAAGTTCAAGCCGGTCTGGTCATTCTTTGTACTCACGGGCATAGCGGACTCAGTCAGTTTTGGTCTGGTTCTATCGCACAGAAAACTGTCGACCTGGGCAAAGTCCCCCTCTTAATGATTCATCCCGATCATCAAGACTTTGAACCCCACTCTCTTTTGATCCCTCTGGATGGAAACCCTGAACACGAAAAGGTTCTTAGCGCTGGAACCATATTGGCGGCGCAGTTACGGCTTTCGGTGAATCTTTTACTGGTGATCCCCACTCCGGGAACGGTACCCGCCAAGCTTTCGTATGCCCAACGCACGTTGCCAGGCCTAACGCGTTCAATGCTCGACCTAGAAGAACAAGCGGCTCACGATTACCTTAACGAAAAAAAGCTCGGGGTTTGCCAAGATCTCGAGCTGGCAGAACCTGGCCTGTGTTTAGACTGTGAGTTTTCGGTTCAACGCGGTGACCCCTCCAGTGTGATCACCGCTACGGTGCAAAAAACCGCGGGAAGCCTTCCGTTAATAGCCACCCATGGCCGCACCGGCCTAAAGGCATTTTGGGAAGGCAGTGTCGCCAACCTTGTAGGCCAACAAACCAGGTTGCCCCTCTTGCTGTTTCCCCTTCCGCCTGGTTAAATCAACGATGAAACAAAATTTTCGCGCTGTCCCCTATTCTTTTAAAAAAAGAGGCCGAAACTAAGAGTATGTTTGATAAATTATCAGGCTTTTCCGCCCAACCGCCGTCCTTTAATCTCCCCGATTTCTCCTCGGTGGAACGAAGGATGTCCGACAAGATTAAGCGGTTTGAACAGTTTTTCGACTCACCGGATGCGGTAGTTTCGCAATTGACGCGTGCTTTTCGCCCTCACGAAGATACGACCACCAGCGTAGCGAAACCCTTGGCACCAGACGCGAAGGCCATCGCTCCAGAAACACCGGCCACTGAAGCTGACCTCAAACTGTTAGCGCAAAAAAGTGCCGACCGTTACGGCGTCAACGCCTCGCTAGTGAACTCGGTGATCAACGCGGAATCGGGCTTCAACCCCAAAGCTGTCTCAAAGGCGGGGGCCGAAGGCCTCATGCAACTCATGCCCGATACCGCCAAGGATTTGGGTGTTACCGACCCCTTTGACCCCGCCCAGAACGTTGATGGCGGCGTTCGTTACTTGAAAGATATGCTCCATCGCTATTCGAATAATGTTCCTTTAGCTCTTGCCGCTTACAATGCCGGCCCCGGAGCTGTCGACAAAGCACAAGGCATCCCCGATTATCCCGAGACCCAAGACTACGTTCGTAAGGTGCTGTCTCAGTTAAAAGATTGAGTTTAGGTCATCTGACCCGCAAGATTTTTCGTAACAAGGTCTCCTTACCACGGGAATAGGGCGGATAGCGGAACGGCCAGTCGCCCCAGCTAGGACGCTTCACCAAGGATTTTTCACGCAGAAAAGTTCGTAACCCCGCCTTGCCATGATATTGCCCCCAACCGCTGGCTCCCCGGCCGCCAAACGGCAAGTGCGAGTTGGCAAAGTGCAACAGAACATCATTCACACAACCGCCACCCGCCGGTACCAAAGAAAAAAACTGCCGAGCTAACCTCGACGGTCCAAAAACATACAAGGCCAAAGGGTCTGGAGCATTGGCGATTTGACGACGGGCATCCTCCCAACTTTCGTAAGTCAGCACTGGTAGGAGGGGTCCAAAGATTTCTTGAGTCATGATAGGGGCTTGCCAGGAGAGGTCGGTCACAACCGTGGGTGCCCACACAAGGCGCTCACGATCATTCTCGCCTCCCGCGGCAACTGTTCCCTCTTCGGTCAGAGTCTTTAGCCGACCCCAAGCTTGTTCATCGATGATATGGGCTAAGTCAGGGGAAGCCAGAGGTCCTTGAGGAAAAAACTCCTTCAAAACCTGCCGACAGGCTTGCAAAAAAGGCTCTTTGAGAGATGTCGGCAGTAAAACATAATCTGGGGCCACACAGGTTTGCCCCGCATTCACGGTTTTGCCCCAAAGAATTCGTCGTGCCGCCAAAACCAAATCAGCCCCCTCTAACACCACCACAGGGGATTTTCCGCCCAACTCAAGAACGGTAGGGATAAACCTTTGTGCCGCTGACTGCGCTATGATACGACCAACCTTTTGACTCCCGGTAAAGAAAATCATGTCCCAGGACTGCTCTAGTAAGCGCGCCGCTTCCTCGGCCCCCCCTTGCACCACCTGAAGCTGTTCAGGAGTAAACACTGCGGTCACCAGATCTTCAATGATGCGGGCCGTCGCGGGTGTTTTTTCCGAGGGTTTCAAAACGACACTATTCCCCGCCGCTACCGCCGACAACGCGGGAACCAAAGATAGCTGAAAAGGGAAGTTCCAGGGGGCAATAACTAACACCCGGCCCCACGGTTCACTCAGCACCCAACTGCTCCCCGGCCAGTGCGCTAGGGGCGTTTTGACCTTGCGCGGTTTGGTTACTTGAGGCAAATGTCGTTGAAGGAGGCGCAGTTCTTCGAGCACAATCGCGATTTCGGTAGTGAGTGTTTCGAGAGAGCTTTTGCCAAAATCTTGCGCCAGGGCCTGCGTTATCTCGTGGTAACGCTTAAGAACTTCTTGTTCAAACCGGCGTAGGGCAAGCATATTGCAATCTCCTCTTCAAGTGCTTTAATTTTACTGCATAGCCATCACAGGAGTAAGTCCAGGATGAGAATTTTAGCTCTAGCCATCGTTCAGCTAGTGATCATTCTGCTGTTAAACTCTTGCGCCACCTTTCAGCGGCATTTATGGCGCTTGCAAGAGCCCAACGGAAAATCCCCAGCGTCGGGGCTCTTTGCGTATTCTGACAAGTACTTTTATTATGACACCCATGACGGGTCTTTGAATTTTCTTGTCCCCCAGCATGGTACGACCACAAAACATTCCCTGCACGTACGCTGTGAGCTACGGGAATTCACGCCCGAGGGGAAACCTGCGGCCTGGGTTTTAGATCAGGCCCCTACCCTGCATTTTTCTGGAATGGTCACGC
>JAJXVP010000365.1 GCA_021782055.1 bacterium
ACTTTTACCGATTATTCTGACCCGACGACTGGAGACAAGATCAGTGGAACAATCGAAATTGCTGGTTCTGAAACCGTGACGAGTAGTTCTACTTCAATTACAATTGGCCTGGACATGAAATATATGGGATCATTGACCTCTACAGGCGCTGACAATTGCACAGTTGCCCCCAATATGACACTCAATGAGACAGAAGTGCTAAGTTCTACCAACAGCACAACCGGTTCTGTCACAGGAACGATAACCTACAACGGAACGGTTTACGACGCTAGTCAAACGCTTTAACAAATGGTTCTGCGGCGCACTTAGCCTTGTGGGCATTGTGGGCTGTCAGAACCCTAGCGCACCTTCTTACCCCCCGTTATCCTCAGCGAGTTTGTCTGTTCAAAGTAGCGTTGCTGAGGTTATGTCAGCTGTCGACGACGTGACGAAACAGGGGCTGGCCGTCCTACCGAATCCGACCACCCAAACGATGACCACCGTCAACGGAACCATCAGTCTTTTGAGCAATGCTGAGGCAGCGATTACAGGAACGTACACCGTTTCTGGGAGCAACGGAAGCGCCATAAGCCAATTTAATTTTACCTGTGTTTTTTCTAACTACTTCGATATTCTGAGTGGTTACACCATCAATGGTTCAATGACAATCTCGGGAACTGAGACAGCGGTACCGTCTGTGTCTAATGTCAGAACCTTGACGTTCACCGAGCTTGGTATTCTAAGCGCGACTGGCGCTCAAACCCTGTCTCTGGACCCGACCTTAACGTACAATTTAACTCAGAGCGCTGTTTTTACCGGGACGAGAACAGGCACCCTTGTCGTCAACGGCACGGTGTATGACGCTAGTCAAACCCTGTAAACGCCTACAGCATCCAGGTTAACTCGTGCTTGTTATGGGCTAAATGACGTAATCGGGACCCTGGGACGCTCGCAAAGCGCTCCAGGGTTTCCCAATCGGGTTCACCCTGCATCTTAATCGTGATAATAAAGTGTCCAACCTTTCCGCTGTCCAGCCAAGCTTGAAGCCAGTCCCATAATTTGGCGGGGTAACAAACCACGTCACAGACAAACCAGGCTAGAGGGTCAAAGTGCTCAGGTTTGAGGCTAAAGGCATCTTGTTGGCGGTGGGTTAACCCTGGTTGATGATTCAGCCGAGGGTCTAAGGGCGCGCGGTCAAAGCTCAGTACCCTAGCGCCTAAATTTAACAGCACCCAGGTCCAGCCACCCGGCGCGGCGCCCGCATCAAGGCAGAGGTCGCCTGGTTGGGGTAAAGCACCATAATAGAGAAGAGCTTCTTGGAGTTTGGCATACGCCGAGCTGGGAGGGTCAAGTTTGTTTTCGAGGAGGGGCGGCTTGCCGCCAGGAAAGGGATTGGTGCAAACCGGCGAGGCCCAAAGGGTCGTTTCGTCCAGTAGAGTCCAGGCACCGAGTGGCGCCGAAGGCAAGCGAAAAGGAAAGCTCTTGGGTTTGGTTGAAAGATGCGGCAGATTTTCTTGAATCAACGCCGCACGGCGGTGCAAGCGACCAGGAACTGGTGACCAGAGGGCACCCAAACTTCGTAGAGCGCGTGCGGCATCGGCGATTGAAGAAAAGCGAACTTCAACAGGTTCCAGCCAGGTATTGGTTACCCAAAAGAGTTCCTGGTGCCCTAGAGGGCTATAGCCAAGCGTCTCGCTCCCTACGGGCTCAGGCGTTTGACCGGTCAGTCGCCGATGTTCTTCCCGTCCCCAGGCCTCTAGGCCTTCAATCCAGTGGTAGACCTGACCGGGTAGCGAGCGGAGCGTGAACCCGCTCATGGAGCATCACTACGGTAGTGAGCCCCTAGGCTGGCACTTCGAGCAAGCGCCGCCCTAAGAATCTGTCGAGACAGAACCAAGAGGTTATCTGTTTCAACAAAGGCTTGGAGGTGTTCGCGGGTGGTCTGGTCTGATTGCGGAACAACAGCGGCTTTTCGCCACTCCACCGTTAACGTTTCAAGCTGGTTTATGCCAGCTTCGAGTTCCTGCCCGTTGCGAACGGGGCCTCCAGCTTTATAGGTTATGTCACGCAAATGCTTTCTAAAACGTTCGATCTCTTGAAGCGCTACCAGGGGGCCCTGCAGGCGTTCGGGTGTGGTGGTGGGGGTGACAAGGGGGGGCGTGGCCTGGGTTAGTGCCGCTTTACCACTGGAAAGACCAAAAACTAAGCACTCTAAAAGGCTATTTGAGGCCAAGCGATTAGCTCCGTGAACGCCACTGGAGGCGGCCTCGCCGATGACGTACAGACCAGGGACCCGTGTGCCGCCCGAACGATTGGTTTTGACGCCTCCCATGGTGTAGTGAGCAACCGGAATAACAGGCAGTGGTTCTTGAAGGGGTTCAAAGCCACTCTGGCGAGCCAACGAAACGGCAGTCGGAAAATGTTGTTCTAACTGAGGGATGGCTCGCACATCCAACCAGACCACAAAGCCCTCCTGACGGCGCAAAAACACGGCACGAGCTACGGTGTCTCGGGGGCCTAAAGCGCCTAACGGATGGGGAATAGCTAACGGGGTTAAGTCTTTTTCGTTAGAGGAGGTGACCAAGGGGGCTCCTTCTCCCCTAAGGGCTTCTGTCAAAAGCGGAACTTGTCCCCAAGCGGGGGTTTCAAGTCCTGTGGGGTGAAACTGAATCATTTCAGGATCGCGAAGGTCCGCACCGGAGCGAAAGGCCATCACAGCACCGTCTCCGGTCGCTTCGACAGGCGCGGTGGTGCGAGGAAACACTTGACCCCAGCCGCCCGTGGCCAGAATTACCCGTCGCGTGGTCACTAAAAGCGCACCCTGAGCATCCCAAAGCCAGACGCCAGAAACTCCATAAGGGTCGGTTGCGAGGTCAACGGCGAAGGTTTGGGTTCGTACCGAAATATGAGAAGCTTGGGTGACTTTATTGGCAAAGAAGCGAGATAAAGCGGCGCCTGTGGCGTCGCCGCCCGCGTGCAGAATGCGCCGGCGAGAGTGTGAGCCTTCTTGACCGCGATCATAGTGTCCATCGGCACCGTGGTCAAAAGTGAACCCCTGGTTTTCTAACCAGGCTAGAGCGT
>JAJXVP010000054.1 GCA_021782055.1 bacterium
CGTTATGGATAATAGGAATAACTTGTCCAGAATCTTGCAGATAAAAAACGCCCTCGCGGAGGTTAAAGGCCCTTTCAGCCGAGGCCAAAACAAAATTGTATTCGGGTGGCAAAGGATCATACCCACGCTCATGCGCATACAAGTTCACCACCACTTGGTCAGGACCAAATTTGGTTTTATTGATGATCAGGTTGTCCATCCAGGACGCCAGCTCATGAAAGACCGCGGGGGGCCCTGCCAGAACTCCCGCATTGAGCAGTGGTTTTAACGCTGTACTTTCACGGATACGTCGAAGAACGGGGCGGCTAAAAAACTCCTCTGCTAAGAAAAACTCTGATCCCGATTTTGCGTCTTCGGCCGCTGCACGGAGCCTGAGCCCCGGCGTCAACAACTCAGAAAAGTCCGACTGAAAAATAAGATCCCCAGAATCACATAAAACTGCCAGCTCGGCTTTTTGCCGGGCTAAATCCGTCGACAGGTCACGAAACCGAGCCTGGGTGACATGGATATCTTTACGGCAAGGGATTACCCCTACCCCTTTATGTTCAAGATAAAATCGCTGGGCTAAGGACAACCCGTAGTCTAAAACCCGAACAGAAAGTCCTTCAGGTCGATGATCCAGCAAAGACGGCAACCAATGTTCAATAAGAAAATCTCCGTACTTACGATCAGAGGCGGTATATAAAAGCCTTTGTCCTCGTTCCACTGCCCCGCTCACTTCAAACCGTATGTGTACCGCTCCCACCAGAAAAGAGCCAGGCTCATGATACCGTGACTTTCGTTTCCGCTAAGACTACGGCGAACCTCTGGTATTGGGATGATTCCCACCGTCAGATGCTCGTTCGGATCAAGTTCTAACTCCTGATGGACGTGATGAGCGCCACGGGCCAAAAACGTCCACACACGGTTTGTTAAAAAAGCGGGATTAGAATTGCAATTCCCTAACAGGACAAGCTCGTCAGCCTCAAAGCCAGTTTCTTCGCGGAGTTCTCGTTGCGCCGCTTGCCACGGTTCTTCGTTGGCGTCGACCATACCCCCTGGAAATTCCCAATACAGTTGGCCATCGCCGTGACGAAATTGCCGTACCATCAAAAAACAGTCGTTGTCTTTGTCGCGTACTTCGGTTATCACATTGACCCAATCGGGAGCCTTGGCTACCACAAACGACGCTTGATGGCCGTCAGGCGTCGTACTATGCCTTCTCACCAAATCAAAAATGGGTGTTTTGATCAGGGTTTCTTCGGACTTAACGTGAAAAATTAGGTGTTCATCATTCATGGCTTACCTACTTTGGCGTTGTTACGGGACCAGGGGGTGCCGGTTGTGGAACAACACGAACCAGGGGGATATTATCGCGATCGGGAAGGGGTGCAGGAGGCCCTTCTTGCGGTGCTTCTAGGTATTTGGGTATACCCCAGAGAATCAAAAGGCGCCCTTCTCTCAGAAGACGACGATTGGCAGGCAATGAAAGAATGCGGTCCCAGTCCGAGTCAGCTAAAATAAGGTCATTCGGTCGTTCACCCCAAACTCCTCGGGCTACAATCCGCAAAGGATCAAGACCGATACGGTCCTGAAAACGTCGTTCATTAAATCGGCTCTGTTGAAAGGCGGCGGTACCCCATTTTGCCAAATACGAAGGATCCATTTGGCTTCGATCAAAAAGCGTCTGCCCCTCTTCATCCATAAAACGGGGCGATAAGGAAGGTTCCCAGCGAATTGAGGTTCCTGTACCGCGCCAGGGCAAGGGGCTCATGGCATAAATCACTATGCCAGAAAAGGGTCGACTGGGGTTCCACCCCAAAAGTCTTTTAAGAGGATTGGGTTGTTCGACAGGGGGTAAAAGCTGGGCCAAGTCCTTCCATAGGCCTAAAGACCAACGCATGGTCAAGACCTGACCTGAAGCGTCCAAGCGTGAAAAAACAAATTTAAGTTCGCTATTCAGCTGATCGACTACTGATCCCAGTTCCGGATTTTGTTTCAAGGCCTCGGCCACGGACTCGGTTGAGTTGAGCCGAACAGGCATCAAGCGCCTCAGGAGTTCCTGACGACGATGATCTTCAAGATACTGCTCGGCTTGATACTGCTGACGCGGCGCGACCGCGTCGGGATCGGTGGTGGGCACCACCGACAAAGGGCAACTGAGGGTCAACTCCCAACGGCCTTCTCCCCAGAGAAACTTCGCCGAAGAGGAAATTTGATCCGACTGTGCCCACGCCCCCGCGGGGATTCCACCCAGCAGGAGCACCGACAACGCCAGCTGAACCAGCCGACGCCAGGCATCACCGAGCAACAGAAGCCCCTTCTGGTAGAAGGAGTGTTCGACCGATGCTCAAAATTGAATCAGGATTCATGCTATTAACCGACGCCAACAGTTCAGGGGTGGTACCGTTACGGCGAGCAATGGCATAGAGCGTGTCGCCTTTTCGGACCGTGTACGAAACTCCCGGTATCGGGGCCACTTTAGGCAATGCGGCATATTCCTCGCGGTGAACTCCCCGATATGGCCCGACATCTTTTAAGGCTGGTATGATCAACGTTTGGCCAATTTGTAGATACCGGGGATGAAGATGCGGATTGTTCCTTTCGATGACCGAATAGTCGACCCCATACCATTGGGCAATCTGCGATAGAGTGTCGCCCGGGCGAACCTTATAGAAGTAATACCGAATCAGCTTGAGGCGGGGGTCATCGAGCGCCTTTCGAACCGAATCCGTCCAGGAGGCGGGAACCTTAAGACGGTAATCTGGCATCCCCGCTGGCGTGATGGGGTAACGAAGTTCGGGGTTGGCTTCTTCGAGCACCCGCGATGATACCCCAGCCGCATCGGCTAGCAATCGTAAATCCACGGGACGAGAAACACGGATCCGGCTCCAGGGTTCTGAGGGTGACCACTCAAGAGGAAAGCCATATTTGAGTTTTTGCGAAAGAATGTTGGCGATGGCAAGGATTTGTGGCACGTAAGACGCTGTCTCCCGGGGGAGAAAATGCCTTTTGCAGAGGTTCCAGTAGTTTCGATCATGGCCACGGCGGATGGCCCAATCGACCCGAGGAATCCCTGCATTATAGGAGGCTAAAGCGAGGTACCAATCCCCATAGTAGTCGTAGCTCCCGCGAATGAGCCGCACCGCACCAATTGTGGCTTTCCAAAAATCTCGACGCTCATCAATATACGGGGTGACGCGGATATTGAAACCGTCAATGGTATTGAGCATGAACTGCCACATTCCCACAGCGCCAGAATTAGACACCGCAGTATTCGAAAACCCGGACTCCAAGGCTGCCAACCAGAAAATCTCGTCGGGCACATGATACTTGGTGAGCTGTTCATGAATAAAATCCCGGTAGGGAAGGCTTCTCTTCTGCCAGCGCCTAAGGTACATCAGCCCCTCGGCGGAAGAATAAAATGCCAAATCGCGGCGATAACCGGTGCCATCAACAGGAGTAAGATCCATGGCTGGTGGAGGCACGATGGGTAAAATGGGGGGAGCCGCTTGAGGAGTATAGGTCGTTGTCTTAGGCTCACCCAACGACCAAATTGCCGGCAAAGGCAAGGGAGCCTCTGACATTTTTACTGCAGAGGCAAAGCCCGCTGTCGAGGCCGCCCCGAAAAGGACGGCCAAAATCAAAAGACGTTTCACATCTTGTCTCCGAAAAACACCCCGGCCCACTCCCATGAGCCGTTAATCTCAGGATCGGGCGGATAATCAATTCGCTTAAAGTAGAAGTACCAAGTCGGAATACGATAAGTCCACCCTGTAGACTTCAAGTACGCCTCAGAGTCATTCGAGGCATCGTCCAATTTCGAGGCAAAGTAAACGGTACCACCGCCGTAGTGGGCTTGGTGGACCAGATCTCGCAAAAAGGTCCGAATGTCAAAAGTCTCGGCGAGCGCATCATTGGGGTCGGTATCGTCCCACGACAGAGCAAAAAACCCGACTTTTGCTCTAAGCTGTTCCATTTTGGTGGTGTTATTGTCCCGGATCGCCTGTTCCAGATTGGCAATCAGGGTACTGAGGCTTGGCGACACCCACGAACGATCAGACTTTGAAAGGTCAACCAGGGACCTAACACGGTTATAGGCTTGAGGATCACCAGGAACAGTGGGATCAGGAAACATCAAAAACGTGCTATAGGCATGAATGGCCTGTTTCCACAGGCCCAGCTGCTCATAGGCGTGGCCCCAGTCATAGAACTGAGCCGGCGAAGTCAATTTGTAGGGGAACTGATCGTGCAAGTCTTCATAATACTTTCGTTTCAGTGAAGGAGTTGTCACAAGATGTGTCAATTGATTCAAACAGCGATAATGTAGCGATTGCCCCTCTTTATACAAATCGGGATAGTCCTTGTAAATTCTTTCGTAATAAAATTTCGCTAGGGGTATAGCCTGCTGCTGTTGATAGTTTTGCGCGACCGTAAACAGGTAATCGGCGTCAAAAGGATCATGGGGGTGTTGCTCCACGTAGGTCGTGAGAAGCAAATTGATTTTGTCGTAAGCTTTTTCGGCCTGTAGGCGACTGGTGATCAGACGAATAAGCGAATAACGAGCGGCAGTTGGTTCCTTGTTTTCATCCAACAAGTAAAAAAGGCGGTGAAGCTCGGTGTTGATGGTGAGCGATTTTCCGTAGAAAATATCTTCGCGCGTCCCGGACTGAACCACAAGGAACGCCGCGGCTACGGCTAACAGCGGAAATATCAGACTCAGGTAGCGTTTCATGAATACCGGATTTTAGCACAGCACTTCCTACGTTGTCCACGCTTGCCGATGTTGTCCACGCTTGCCGAAGCCTGGGGGTTTTCCGTACAATAAGCCCACGCTTTTCCTATTGTTTTGGAGGTAACTCATGTCCAGCCCTTCCGCGTTGCGCAAAACTGCTCAGGGTCTACAGGTCCCCGATCAGGTCATCATCCCCTATATCGAAGGAGACGGAACGGGTCCCGACATCTGGAAAGCCTCGGTTCGTGTTTTTGACACAGCAGTTCGCCAAGCTTATGGTGGAAAACGCCAAATTCACTGGAAAGAAGTGCTGGCCGGCGAAAAAGCCTTCAAACAAACGGGAAGTTGGCTTCCTGACGAAACCCTGACCGTATTTAAAGAATACCTGGTGGGCATAAAAGGCCCGTTAACCACCCCGGTTGGAGGGGGCATCCGCTCGCTCAATGTCGCTTTGCGTCAACTTCTCGACCTGTACGTTTGTTTACGCCCTGTGAAATACTACGAAGGGGTTCCCAGCCCTGTCAAACGGCCCGAACTGGTTGACATGGTCATTTTTCGCGAAAACACCGAAGACATCTACGCCGGGATTGAATTTGCCGGAGGAACGCCCGAGGCACAGAAGATCCTCGATTTCTTTGCCCAAAACTTTCCTAAAGAATTTGGAAAAATACGTTTTGCCACCGAAAAGGCCAACCAGGACTGGAGGTCAGCTCAGAGCGCAATAGGCCTCAACCTGCCCTCGTCAGAAGTACTGACCGGAGTGGGCCTCAAACCTGTCAGTTATCTTGGTACGGAACGTCTGGTTAGTTCTGCCATTTCGTATGCCATCGAGCAAGGCCGTCGTTCCGTGACCCTGGTTCATAAGGGCAATATCATGAAATTTACCGAGGGTTCTTTCCGCGATTGGGGCTATAAAGTGGCAAAAGAGCACTTTGGTGCTCAAGAAATTGATGGCGGCCCGTGGTGTCGCATTCCCGAGGGCAAACCCGGTGCAGGCTTGGTCATCAAAGATTCCATCGCTGATATTACGCTTCAACAAGTGTTAACACGCCCCGAGGATTTTGATGTGATCGCTACTCTCAATCTGAACGGTGACTACCTTTCGGACGCTTTAGCCGCCCAGGTCGGTGGCATAGGTATCGCTCCGGGGGCTAACATCAACTACGTTACTGGGCATGCGATTTTTGAAGCAACCCATGGAACGGCTCCCAAATACGCTAACCTCGACAAGGTGAATCCTTCCTCGGTTCTTTTATCAGGCGTAATGATGTTAGAATACCTGGGTTGGAACGAAGCTGCAGCTTTGGTTGAAAATGGTATCCGCAACGCCATTGCTGAAAAGGTCGTAACCTATGACTTCGCTCGTCTGATGGAGGGGGCAACAGAGACCTCCTGCAGCGGATTTGCTGATCAAATCATTGCCTCACTGTCAAGAAAGTGAGAAAATGAAGAGCGAGGCACGATCATGAAAAACTCCAAAGCAGGGCGGAAGACCCTGATTGCGGGCCTAATTCTCACTGTATTGGGTTTAGTTTTGTTGTTTTGGACCCAACATTTTGTCCAACAACTGGTACGGTGGTGGCCCTCAGTCTTTATGATTTGTGGAGTCGCGTTTCTCTACCACTATGTGGCCCATAAGGCTCGGCCGGTTTTTCTTTTGTTGGGCCTCTTACTCTTTTTGACCGGAACGTTTATCTTGCTTCTCAACACGCTTTTGGCAAGGTATTTCGAACTCAAGCAACTTTGGCCGGTCTTTATGGGGATTGTCGGAACCTCGATCATCCCCTACAGTCGCGGGTTTAAACGAAGTCTACGAATTTCTTTTTTCATCCCCGGCATATTTTTGATCATTTTTATGATTGTACTACTGGTCTTTACGCTTCCGGTGGTACACATCACCTTTACAGATTTTGTATTGGCTTGGTGGCCAATTTTGCTGGTCATCATGGGGATTACTCTCATTGCCAGCTACTATTTTCGTGATCGGGGACAGTCAGAACAGTGAAAAAGCCTTTTTTTCTCATGAGCATCCTTTTTCTTCTCGAGCTTTTTGCCTTTGCAGTACCGCTGTCTGCCACAACGACAGCCGATTCCACACCGGTCGCTAACCTGCCCCAAACGTGGTTGGGGATGAAACCCGAAGAAGCCTATCGTCTTTTGGGCGCACCTGCCGAGATTTCTGCGGTAGCCGATGATACAGGCCATCTGCATGTCATTCACTACTACCCTAATTACACCTACCTCTTTTGGTACGATAATCACGTCTGGCAGGTGCGGCTGGATAAACGCTACACCGGGCAATTCCTCGGTCTCACCATGGGTATGGCCCAGGCGGATGTCACCGCGGCGATGAATAAACAGCTAGGCCCGGAACTTGCCTCAGGACCAGATTGGGCAGTCTGGGGTTTACCCTACCAAATTTTCTCTCGGCGGCTTAAACTGGTATTTGAAGGCGGAAAGCTGGTGGATGCGTTCTTTTATCGGGGAGACTTATAAATGAGCCGTCTTTGTCTGGTTCTCACGGGAAAAACTCTCAACGAAAACCGGCAACAGCTTATTCAATACCGTAAATGGATCGATATGGCCGAGGTGCGGGCCGATTTGCTCGACCGTAACGAATGGTCAGCGCTCAATGCGTTTTCCACCGAGTTTGACTTAGATTTCATTCTGACTTTGCGCAAAGTTGCCGACGGCGGCAATTGGGCCGGTGACGAGCAAGAGCGAGAAAGCTTTTTTCGCATGGCCCTTAACGGTCGTTGGGCCTACTGGGATCTTGAAGACAACGCTAGACTGCCCCAGTTAGAACGTGAGTGGCTGAGTAAGGGCGGCCGCCTTGTCGTATCCTTTCACGATTTTCACGGAGTTCCTCCCGATCTAGCGGAGCGCCTTAGTCGTGCCCAAGGCCCAGCGACCATTGTCAAAGCGGCCGTAACTGTTCATGGTTCAGCCGATTTCGCTCGCTTCCTTAACCTGACCGACTTGCTATCACCTGGTGATCATGTTGTTCTCGCCATGGGACCTTATGGCACACCGAGCCGTGTTTTGGCCGAAAAGCTAGGAAACCTTTGGACGTATGCTTCGGTTTCGGGGTTATCACCTTCGCTGGGGCATTACGACCCCGTTACCCTGTCTACACTCTATCGCTTTAACCGCCTAACGCCTCAGACCAAGCTCTTGGGAATCATTGGCAACCCTGTTCATCATTCCAAGTCCCCCGCTATTCACAATGCGGGAATGGAAGCCACCGCTTACGACGGCGTGTACGTACCTTTCCTCACCGATGACCTAGAATCGTTTTTTCTCATTGCAAAAAAACTCGGTATTCAGGGATTTTCGGTAACCATACCTTTCAAAGAAAAGATCCTCCCCTACCTGGCCCAAATCACTCCGGCGGTTAAGGCGATAGGCGCTTGCAATACTGTTTGGAAAGAAGCCGACGGTTGGCATGGCGACAACACTGATGCTCAAGGCTTTCTCGCCCCCCTTCAGGAATTGTGGGGCACCGACCTGACCGGAAAGTGCGCGACCGTTGTGGGTACCGGCGGAGCGGCAAGGAGCATCGTCTGGGCACTAAGAAATTCCGGCGCAGAGGTTCTCGTGTTAGGTCGAAACGCCTCGAAAGCCGAAGTTTTGGCCACCGAGTTGGGGGCTAGTTGGGGGCCTTTGACCCCGGACAGTCTTGCCCTCATCAGTACGCATGATGATTTGATTGTCCAAACCACCAATGTTGGCATGGGCGATTTGGAGGGGCAAAACCCCCTCGACTGGTACGAATTTCACGGTGGAGAAGTTGCTTACGACATCATCTATGTTCCCGAACGAACAGCGTTTATCCAGGCGGCCGAAGCCTCAGGTTGCCGAATTCTCTTGGGTAAAGATATGCTTTTGCATCAGGCCGTCGCGCAGTTTTTGCGTTTTACGGGTATGCCCTACCCTGAAACACTTCCGTTCTAATCCTGACTAGGGCTTAACAGCCTTGGGCTTAAGCACAACCCCTTTGACGCCGATATCGGGAGTATGTTGCGAAAAGCGGTTCCTTTTTTGTGTCTGCTGTGGTTCACGGCTGTCCCTGTCTCAGGAACAATATTTTCCTACACGCCAAGGCGTGATCACCCCCCATTGGTAGATATCTGGTTGACCGAATACCCTACCAAAGAGACTTATCAACTGCCACGAGATGCTCAACAGGTGCAAATCCACGTTGAAAGGACGCTCTTTCCTGCCCATGAATTTGTTTTTGTCTGGAAAAGGGATGGGGTGCCCTGGTACACCGAAATCAAAAGGATTCCCGCTGACAGTTCCTTTCAACGCTATTGGGTTGAGGGAGGGCGTGACTGGACCCTCGAAATTCAAACTCTCAGCGGGAAGGTTTACGCTACGGTTGTCTTACGACACCCGTAACTTAGCCCGATATACGCCCGAGAAACAGAAAAGCTAACTCCGAAGAATAGCTTACTCCGAGCTGGGCCGAGAAGCTTTTTTCTCTTGCTTCTCTTTGCGCTTTTCCTCCAAAGTTTTCTGCGGAGGCTTTCGCGTCTCTTTCTTCTGCTTTGATTTTTCACCCATGGTTGACCTCCTTCTTCGGTCCCATCTCTTGAAAAACAACGCGGGACAACGCCCGTTACCTTAGCTTCGTAAACCATTCTCTAGGTTCGAAACAAACGACGTCCTCGTTGAAAAAATTGCCAACCTAAAAGAAAGACCACAAAAAGTCCTGAAATTGCCCATAAAACCCAGCTGGTCGACAAGAAAACGGCGCCCGGATAATACAAGAAATCACTAGATGGCTGAAAGAGAGCGAGCAAAAGTTCGCTCAAGATTTGCAAAAGGCTAGCGGCGCCCGCCGCTAATGGAAGAAACGGGCTTAGGTACCAACCGCTCGCGCGAGGGTTAATCTTTTTTAAAAAGTACAAGAAAGTAATTAGGAATAATCCCGCTGCCGTCAGTGGTAGCAAGGCCGACAGCCAGACCCCCGTCGTCAAATACCATTCCACACCTGGTTTTCCCCACGCGGTAAAGATCTGTCGTGCCTGTGAAGGGTTAAACCAAAAGTGGTCTTCCAGAAGCCCGTGTCCCGCTGAGACTTGGCGCAAATGGGCCATCCCCTCGGGAAAGTTTGTCAAAATACTGTCCGCGGCCACGAACAAAAGAAGCGCAATGATAATCCCGACAAAGCGGGACTTTAGGGCAAGTTTTTGAAAAAAGAGTATCATAGACCTGATGCCTCCCAGGCCTCTGGGCCCACCAATTCCTTTAAGGACGTCTCGACACGCTTTCTCTGTTGCGCAAAATGCTCAAGATATTCCTGGTGATGCGCCCAAGCCTTCTCTAACCCGAGATTTCCCGCCGCTCCCACATGTGTCCGATTTTCGATGGCAGAAGTTGGATCCCGTGAGTCTAGGCGCTCTAAATGCAAACCCACTTCTCGGTAGGCATCCCGAAAGGTTAACCCCGACTTTACCAATTCATAAGCGGCATCTGTGGCAAAGATGTCCGGTGTAAACCCGCGCCGCAACGAGGCTTCATCGACTTCGAGCTCTTTTACCGTCAACCGCATCACCGCCAGACAGTCTCGAGCCAAGGTTAAGCCACGAAAAAAAGGCTCTTTTGTTTCTTGAAAGTCACGGTTATAACCCGAGGGTAGCGAACGCAAAATCCCTTTGACCTGCATTGCCCAAGCCGACAGGCTGGCGCTCTTGGCCCTCATCAGTTCCAGACCGTCGGGATTTTTTTTCTGTGGCATGATGCTCGAACCTGAACATAAGGCCGCCGGCAAGTGAAAGTAGCCAAATTCAGGCAGCGAAAACAAAATTAGATCCTGCGCCATTTTGCTGAGAGAAAGGCCCATCATGTCCAAGGCATCCAAAACAACTGCTTCAATTTTACCCCGGGAGTTATTGGCCCCCAACACGTTGTTTTGTACGCGGGCAAAACCTAACAGACGGGCAGAATATTCCCGATCAAGGGGGAGCGGCACGCCATAACTGGCCGCTGACCCCAAAGGGCTCTGATCAACGAGCAAGTAGGCGGCCTTGAGTAGTTCAAGATCATCCAAAAGCCCTTCTGCCCAGGCCCCAGCCCACAAGCCTACCGAAGAAGGCATGCCTGTCTGCAGGTGTGTTCGGCCCGGCATCGGAGTCAGCCGGTGACGTTCAGCGAAAGCTAACCAATCGGCCACAAGTCCTAAAGCTTCCTCGACCACCCTATCGATCGCCGAGCGTGCCCAGACCCTGAGTGCTGTCAAAACCTGATCGTTTCGCGAGCGTCCGGTGTGGATCTTCTTGCCAACTTCGCCGCAGAGTTGAACTAATCGGTTTTCGATCGCCGTGTGGCAGTCTTCGTCTTCACGATTGACAGTCAACGTACCCGCTCTCCATTCCCCGATAATCTGACGAAGAGCGGTCGACAGTTCTGTTTCTTCCTGAACCGTTAACAGACCAATGGCCGCCAGTTGGCGAGCTTGCGCCACCGAAGCCACCGCGTCCGCCGGTAACAAATCCCTATCAATGAGATAATCTTGTCCTACAGTAAAGGCTTCTATTAACTCATTCAGGGTGTAATTTTTTTGCCAAAGTTTGGCCAAGATATTCTCCGTTGAAGTTTTTTAGGTATCCATTGAAAGGGGCAAAATTAACCGCGCGACTGTCTCCTTCTCGTGCGTATAGACACGGAAGAAATCGCCGTCGAAACCGAGTTTCTTGAGCATAAGAACCAGAACCAAAATGCCCAACCCCGCGCCTTCTGACTCGTCCAACATATCAGAAAAGGCATCTTCCAGGGTATTGTAGCTCATCGCTTTTGTAATTTTGTCCCGTATTCGTCCTTCTTCGGCTGGTAGAAGGGCAACATTGTTGCGAACAGCCACCGAAACCATGTCCTTACGGTAGAGAAACTCGACCTTCACATACAGATCTTTTTCTTTTAATAACTTTAAGTAATGGGCCTGATTCTGAAGCATATCCGCTTTAAAGTCCTTCATCCCTTCGCGGTATTGGTCTTCATCGGAGGGGTCCCAGTTTTTTTCCTGAAAATACAACCGCTTGGTGTTGGCCTTTTTCGCATTAACAACCATTTCTTTCAAACAATAAGACACCTGTTCTAAGATAAAGGGTACACCAATTTCTTCTAAAAAGACTTTCAGCATGGCATCAATGTATTGTTGAGCTTTTGGTAAAAACGTATACGTTTTTATGGTTAAAGGCTTTCCTTCTTTGAGAGCTCGGATCACCTTTTTGTGACTTGTGTCGTCAGTCATTTTTTCTTCACCCAGTTCCGTACTTATTTTAGGCTAAAGGACTGGAAAATAGCAAGCTTATTGAAACTTTCCTCCCTCTTGGAATCCCCTAACAGCTTTGCTATGATAAGCTCATGAAAAGAAACCCCTCCTTTAGACGAATCCTTTTTTCCTTGGTAGTCCTTTTGGCACTGCTTTCCTCGTGTGGAATGGGGCGCGTCGGCACAGGCGTCGTGGTCTGGTCCGACTCTGAATCCCTTGCCAATGGCTCTGTGGTCTGGATTTGGGATCAAAGCTCTCTTCAAAAGACCTTTACCATCCAAAAAACCGATGGTGGTAGTCGAGTTACTATTGCCAATTGGCGCATACGCTTTTTTAACAGCCCCGAAAAAGCAAAAGCGTTCGCCGCTGAATTTGCTCCGTGGAAAAACATCTGGGGCGTTACTCAAAAACCCGGCATGGCCGTCTACGATCAACCCAATTCCACCTCCACCATGATTTATCGCCTAGGGGATAAAGAAGATGTGAAGATTCTGGGACAACAGGCACAACCTTCAACAGAAGGAGGTTTTACCGGACACTGGGACAAAGTCATGACATCCTCGGGCTATACCGGTTGGTGCTTTGATTATTTCCTCAGCCTTTACAAGGTGGTCAACAACCAAAAGGTTGTCCTCAAGCAAGGTGGGCCCGAAGACTTTTATCTTCGTACCGTCGAAACCAATTCTTGGTATCCCGAGGAGTTTAGGTTTGAGGTTGCCCAAAAGCGTATCAATTTGAATTATTTCCGCCCCGACTATGACTTCCACTTTGATGGAGACAAAACTTTCGCGTTGACCATTCCCCCTCCGTTGGGTTCTACCGCACCTGCAGCATCGTATTCGTTTGCCTTTAGCGATGTTCGAAAAATCAACTCGGGAACCTTCCTCTTTATCTGCCCTGAAAATTTGATGGTACGCATTCTCAACCCTGAGGTAACAAAGATTGAAGTTTCTTTTACTGAGGGATCCCAAACCCACCGTTACCTTTACGTGCGTTTAGATCAGGATATTGGTACCTACATATCCCAAGAAACTGCCTCTCGTGTCGACCAACTGAATGCCATCTTGGCCTATGGCACCAAACTAACCAGCCCGATTTACGGCAATATGACCTTAGCCAGCGACGGGTCCGTGACTTGGACGGGCTTTCAGGCCCTGCAACCGCCTCAAGGCATAGCGTTTCCACAAGGTTTAGCGAACACCGCTCACATTTATTTTGACTGGTTTAAGGATTCGCAATTCGCTGGGGATTGGAAAGTCTTTCGTCTGCAGTTTGACCCAACCGCGCAGGTCCCCGAATTTTCGCAGGTCTTTTTGTACCGCTTTTTAAAAGGCGGTATGCAGATGATTCCCGTTTCACCGTCGGACTTAGACCCAGTCAAGCAAACCGTCTTACGCGAAAGCCGGATCGGTTATACGATTTTTATGACCTTCGAGAAGTAGATGTCGTTTGTTCAGCTCAATAACGTTTCGCTAGCCTTTGGCGACCGAGACATTCTTTTAGAATCTGATCTGACCCTCCGAGCTGAAAAAAAAACGGCCTTGGTGGGTATCAACGGTTCAGGAAAATCCACCTTATTAAAGGTCTTGGCGAGAGAGCTTTCACCCGACGGTGGCCAGGTCATCGCACCCGAGGGTGTTCGCGTCGGCTACCTACCCCAAACCTGCCTTGTTACCGGGGGATCAGTTTTTGAAGAAGCGGAACGTGCCTTTGAAAACCTCCGCCAAAAAGAAGCTCAAGCTCAGCAGTTGGCCGAGGCGGCGGCAGGGGCCGAAACTCAACAGGCTCTCAAACTTCTAGAAAAGAGTCATGAAATTCTTGAATTTCTTGAGGTCGCTGGGTGGTACCGGCGTCAAGAAACCATCGAGCAAACCTTGAGGGGGCTGGGGTTTACGACGAAGACTCTTCACAGTCAAGTTACCGTGCTGTCTGGCGGTTGGCAAATGCGAGTCGCCTTAGCCCGTCAGTTGCTCGCAGCTCCTGACATCCTTTTGCTGGACGAACCCACAAACTACCTCGATTTAGAAGCCAAAGAGTGGTTAGAAAACTTCTTAAAACGGCGCCAGCAGGGTTTTTGTTTGGTTTCACACGACCGCGCCTTTCTCGATGAAGTTGTCGATCAAGTCATTGAAATTGCCAACGGTCAGCTGTCAGTTTTTTCTGGAAACTATTCGGCTTTCGAGCAGCGCCGCGCCGAAGAAAAGCTTCGGCTTCAAGAAGCCTTTAAGCGTCAGCAAGCCGAGCTTGCCAAACAAGA
>JAJXVP010000002.1 GCA_021782055.1 bacterium
CTTCAATATCCTGGTGAATATGCGTTTCCTATCATTGCCGCCTTGTCCTACCGGTTTGAAGGGCAACCTTCCAAAGCCGTGTCCATTATTAACAACGCGGCAATACGGTATCCCATGGGTACCTCGATCAACGAGATGTTCCGGTTTCTCGACTCTCCCTCCGAGGCTTTTGCCCTCAATGATATGCTTTCAAAAGAAAAGAACAAAGCCACGAAAATTCGTTTAAGATTCTATCAAGGCTGTGAATATGTCTACCTTAAAGATATCAATTCCGCTCGTGCGGCCTTTCAGTCGGTAGCGGACAACCAAGCACACAATATTCCCGAGATTCGCATGGCGCGCCAATGGCTTAAGGATTTAGGTCCGTAACGTGGAGGACAATGAAAAATCTTTTGACGCCCTGGTGAGACATCTGCAACCAGGGCGTCGAATTCTCGTTCAAACCCATGACTTTCCCGATTTTGACGCTATTGCTGCCGCTTACGGATTGTATTGTCTTTTTGAAACCTACGGTTTAACTTCCTACATTATCTACGGTGAAGAAATCCAAGGTTTTTCCTTAGGAGAAACCATAAGGACCTTGTCCATTCCCGTTCATCGTATTAAAGATTTTGCCCTCGAATCCCAAGACCAAATCATTCTCGTTGACAGTTGTCCTGGCAACAAAAATGTGACCGTCATTCCCGATCTGACCATCGTAGGGGTAATTGATCATCACCCTCTGCCTCCCGTGCCACTCCAAGCCCTCTATTGGGATGTGCGCAGTCACTACGGTTCCTGTTCGACTCTCATTTATGAATATTTTGCGGCGTCAAGCTTTCAACCCACCAAAAATGCCGCCACGGTGCTTTTGATGGGAATTATGATGGATACCAACTACCTGACCCGCGGGGTTTCCCAAGCTGATTTGGATGCCTTCTCTGCCTTGTACTTTAGAGCAGATTGGATTTCCGGCAACTATTTGCTCAATAATTCTCTCTCGGTCCACAATGTCCCCATTTTCCGTGAAGGTCTTGAACACCTCCGTGTCTACAAAGGGTTCTGCTTCACCTTCATCTCTAAAGAAACTGACGCTGATACCATTGCCGTTATGGCTGATGATTACCTCAGATTTCATGAAGTAGCCTTTAGTGTCGTCGCTGGGCTGAACCAAGGGGAAATCAAGATTTCAGTCCGTAGTGAGGACCCCGGGTTGGCCGCTAGTAAAGTTGTGAGGCGAGCTTTGCAGGGTATAGGTTACGGCGGTGGTCATAACCACATGGGCGGCGGAACAGTTTCGTTGACAAAATATTTGGGGCCAGACGATTTATATGAGCGTTTTCGTGCCGCCATTGACCATTATATTCATGAGGTAACTTTATGAGCGACACCGTAACCCGATTGAGTCTCGAAGAACGCGAATACATCATTATTGGCACCGCCCATGTGTCCCAGGTCAGCATCTTAGAGGTCGGAGAGGTGATCCGCGCAGAATCGCCCGACCTTGTCGCCGTGGAACTTGACGCGGGGCGTTACCGCTCGCTCGCAGAACCACAAACTTGGGAAAAACTTGATATCTTTGATGTTCTAAAAAAGCGACAAGGGTTTCTTTTGTTAGCCAACTTGGCCCTTTCTTCCTTTCAGAAGAAAATTGGTGACAACGTCGCGGCTAAACCTGGGCAAGAAATGTTGGCAGCCGTTCAGGTAGCGCAAGACCTGAATATTCCCTTTGAACTAATCGACCGTGAAATTCAAATTACCTTGCGCCGTGCATGGAAACGTTCGAGTCTGTGGGGAAAAAATAAACTTTTGGCCTTGCTACTTAGCTCTGTCTTCGGGTCTGAAAAGAACTTAGAAGAACAGGATATTGAGTCTCTCAAGAAGAAAAATGAACTTGACCACATGATGGATGAATTGGCCAAGGAACTGCCCACAGTCAAGTCCGTGCTGATTGATGAGCGAGATCGCTATCTCGCTTCAAAACTTTACGAGTCCGTAGGCAAAAAAGTTGTGGTAGTGGTAGGTGCCGGCCATGTGCCTGGTATGTCTCGTATTCTGAAAGACCTGCATTCCGGGGTGTCCACGTCGGATGTGACAGACATCAATGTGATTCCCCCCCCGTCCTGGTGGAGTCGCGTCTGGCCGTTTTTGATCCCTGCCGCGATAATTGGACTGATCGTAGCAGGCATTCTTGTGAAAGGAACTACTGCTCTCCTTCCAATTCTTACTAGTCTTGCCTTAACAACGGCGGGTTTTGCGGTCTTAGGCTCGTTGCTAGCCTTGGCCCATCCGGTGACGATTCTTGTTGCGGCAATCACTGCTCCGGTGGCTGCGCTGTTCCATCCCTTGGTTCATGTCTTCTATTTTACCGGCACATCCGAAGCTTCACTCCGTAAGCCCCGTGTCCGTGACTTAGAAAACCTTTCTGCAGACTCTTCCTCTCTGAGGGGTTTCTATCGAAATAGGGTTTTGCGAATTCTACTGGTAGTTTTACTTTCAACAGTCGGGGCAACAATTGGCATGTATGCCACCCTCCCCGTTCTGTTGAAAACGTTCTTTGGTTAAATCCAAAAGGATTCTACGAAGAAAGCTGAGCTTTTGCTACTGAGAGGCTTTTGCTTGGTAGCGCTCTCCCGCGGTTTTGTATTGGCTCGCATCTTTCTTGCCCGCTTCTTTGTAAACTCGATAAGCCTCAAGGTAGCCCTTTGCTAGTAACGAGTAATCGTCCTGTGAAAGATTATTCTTGGTTCCTACCAACGCCGGTATATCAAACCGCTGGCCAGGATAGATCAGATCGGGGTTGTGGATCTGGGCTTTGTTGATTTCATAGATCGAAGGCCATAAAACCGGATCTTTGTACCATTTATCAGAAATCCACCATAAGGTATCCCTGGGCACTACCTGATGAACTCCCAGAATTTTGGGTTGTGTGGAAGCAGGAGTCGCCTCAGGAGCCACCGGCTGTGGGCTCGCTTGAACCGCTACGGGAGTTGGTGCGGGGGCCTTTTTCACAGGGGTAGCAAAAAAAGCGAAGTACAAAGCAATTCCCAAACCAAGGAGGACGACAATAACCAGCGCAACAACCAGGGGCGCGTTGTTTTTTGACTGCGGGGGGTTCGACATGGTTTTTCTCCTTTCACTATAGATACTATCTCATTATCGCCCAAAATTCGAGAAAACTTAAGTACTTGATTGCGCCAGCGCCCTGAGTCTTTACACTGTTTAGCTTTTAGAACCTGCTTTATCTTATCGGTATCGGACGCACTGAATCACGAATGATCAAATTGGGATTGATCAAATGGACAGGCGAAGGGGCCCCGCCTTTAAGCTTGTCGAACAAATACTGAACCGCAGACGCCCCCATTTCAATGGGATTTTGCCCGATTGTCGTCAAGCCTGGGTCAGAGTACTCACCCGCCAAAACGTTATCGTAACCAATGATACTGACATCTGAAGGGATCTTGTACCCTTGCTCCTTGAGAGCCTTCACTGCCCCCAAAGCCATATAGTCGTTTGCCGACAGCAACGCCGTAGGAAGATTGCCTTGCCGAATCATTTCTTGCGTACGACGGTATCCGCTATCCTTGGTAAAGTCACCTCTGAGAATCTTGATTTTACTTTCTAGACCGTGCGCCGTCATATAGCGCCGGTAGGCATCCTCACGAATCATGGCCACGGGAGAGACTTCTGGACCACTTAGATGAGCTATTGAACGATGACCGTTCTGCCACAAATGATCCAGAGCCAAACGAATACCTTGGTCATTATCCGAACTGATAAATCCTACATTGTCGCCTTTCAATTCAAAGTCGATAATGCAAACTGGAATCTGCGATGCAGCGATCTCGGAAAGGTGCGGATCATCGGACGTCATGCCTATGAAAATTACACCTTCAACATGTTTTTCTTGACATAAGCGGATGTATGACTTCTGATTAGACAGGTCTCTTGTCATGGTAAACATAAGAAGATCATAGCCATTATTTGACGAAGCCGTCGCGATTCCATCAAGAAATTGAGTACCAAAGTTTTCCATAAAATTAATTTCTGCACGACTAAGGAAAAATACACCTAAGGTGTTACTCTTTTTTGTCACCAAACGCCGGGCAAATGTATTGGGTGCATATCCTAGCTCAGCCGCTAATTTTTTAATTTTTTCTTTTGTTTCCGTGGCAACGAGAGGACTATCGTTTAAACTTCGCGAGACTGTCGAATGCGTTACCCCGGCCAAGCGAGCAATATCTTTTATTGTCATAACCAAGTCGCTCCTCATGTAGCCACCGAGATGCTACCAAACGGAATCATCATGAGACTAAACGTATTTTCTGACAAGCGTCAAGAAAAAATCTTAACGGAAACCTCTAGTGTACTCAGACAGTTCACCTCGCCACATTTTCTTGTATTTGACTCTTGACAACCGCCCATACGGGGTTACAATGAGGTTACTCTTATTGCACACGTGTGTATGCCAATAGGAGTAAATCACCAAAAGGAGGAATCGCATGAAGAGCTTCACAAAAGCACTTTTTACGATGTCCGCAGTGGCCCTTCTAGGCCTCGGAGTTACGGCGTGTTCGAAACCCGCCCCCAAAACCATCACTCTTCGCTTGAGCCTGTACAAACAGGAAATCGCGAAGCAGTTCAAAGACCTCACGGATGCCTTCACAGCAGCCAACCCCGGGATCGTCATCAATACGGAAATTACCCCCAATGATGGTGGCGCCGCCCAGGCTGCCGCCGCTGCGGCTGGTAAACTGCCTGATATCATTCAATCGCCCGCTTACGCAGCCGACTTTCAAATGGCAAAGCAAGGCTATGCGGTAGATTTGACCAATCTTCCCGTCATTAAAGATGTTAACCCGGATCTTCTCGATGGTGTAACCTATCAAGGCAAAATCATCGCCCTGCCTACCGATGTCGGAACCCTCGGCATTCTCTACAACAAAGCGATTTTCGCCAAATACAACCTCAAGGTACCCACCACTTACCTCGAACTGCAACAAGTGGCTCAGACTTTGAAGAAAAATAAAATTATTCCTTTTGCTGGCCTGTTGAAAGAAAACTGGTCAATTGGTCACTTCATGGAACTTTTGCATGGTTCGATGCTGGGTGCAAAGGGCTATGACGGCCTGAAAGGCTCGGCTGCCATTGCAAAATTTGCCGAAGACATGAACCAGGGCAAGGCTGATTGGGGAAAAGTTGTTGACCTGAAAGCCATGTTCCGCATTATGGACTGGTACCACTCCAACATGAGCAAGAATGCTCTCAATAATGCTTGGAATGAAGAAGTTGCTGAATTTGCCTCGGGCAAAGCAGCCATGGTTGTCCAAGGTCAATGGTTCATCAACCCCACCATTGCCGCCGAAAAAGCAGCCAACACCAATTTCGAGATCGGGTTCTTCCCCTTCACTTGGTCAAACAACCCTGCTGAAAATAAGTTCTTCTCTTCCGCCGACTCGACTTTTGTGTTGTCGACCCAGTCTTCCCCCGAGAAACAAGCCGCTGCTGAAAAGTTCCTCAACTTCCTGGCTACACCTGAAGCTATCAAGATTTGGACTGGCGAATTCAAACTCGTCCCGGCGTTCAAAGATGCCGACCTAAGCAACATGCCTCCCGCCTTTGGCGACATTGCCGCCAGCGAAAGCAAGTTGGGCAGTTACTCCTGGGAATTCTCCTTGGCCCCTGACCCCACGTGGGAAAACGCCATGAAAAATGGAGCCCTTGGTTATGTTCTGGGAAAAATGACTCCCGATCAAATCGCCGCCAGCATCAATAAGTCCTGGAAAGAAAACTACAAAAACTAAGTGATCTTTACGATATAAGCTATAGAAGGAAGGCTTCGGCCTTCCTTCGCCTTCCTTCTTTTTCGCCGAAACAATGAGGAAGCGATTTCTGGGCTTCCCTTGGCATACACTCAACGAGGTGCTCTATGGTTATTAATAAGTGGAAATCCAGGTCGAACTTTATACTCTTTTTGTTACCGGCATTGGCGTTCTATTTTTTCTTTGCAATTCTTCCCCTTTTACAAGGATTTTGGCTGTCAACAACAAACTGGGACGGAACAGCCCCCTGGACACCGGCACAAATTAGTATTCCAGTATTCGAAAAGAAAGTCCTTGATCCAACCACAAACCCAGCAGACCGAGCATTGTTGCTCAAGTATTATACAAAAAACTCTGCGGCTGGAATGTACCAACGTCATGACCTCTATGGCTTGGACCGCTACCGCCTGTTAATGATTTTTTCTGCTCGCGGCATAGTGAACCCTGATTTCCAAAACATCGGGTTAAAAAACTACACTGATATTTTTACAGGCAATATCGACCCAAAGTTTTTTCCACAGAATTATCACCAAGCGAAGTTTCAAGAGGGTGACCCCCTTGATAATATTCGTTTGATACCGCGTAACGAGTGGCAAACGCGTTTTATAAATCGTATTCACGATCAAACCGAATTAGGCTTCCTGAACAAAGCCTACTCGTTTACCCCGAAAGGTTATGAACTCAATAAGTCTTTTATTCCACTTTCTTCGACGGACATTCAAACAGCTTTAACTGCCATTCCTGGGCTCGGCGATGCGTGGAATGACTTTTATGGAGACGTCACCGATGCCGGATCTCAGTTAAAAGCACCAGGTATCGTCAATGATTTAATCCAGAAGCTAGGCCCCGTCAAAGCGCATAAACTTGCGCCTGCTGGCTTGGTCCAGCTCCAAACCTTAGGAAATTATGCCTATAAAGAGGCCTACCTAAAACACCTCGTCGCCCACTACTGGTATACCGCTAAGATTCGCATGGGTGTTTTGGTATTCACGATCTTCTTTACAGTCTTCAACGTCCTCTTTGTCAACATTCTCGCATTGCTGTTAGCGTTTGCGCTTGATACAAAAATCAAATCTCGCAACATCCTTCGATCAGTTTTCTTTATCCCCAACGTTCTTTCTTTAATCATTGTCGCTTTTATTTGGCAGTTAATTTTCACTCAAATGCTTCCAAAGTTAACTGGGTATTCAGACTGGATTATGAATCCCGATATCGCACCCTGGTTGACAGTTCTTGTGGCAACCTGGCAAGGGGTGGGCTACTACACCATCATTTACCTCGCTGGCCTACAAAACGTCCCTCAAGAATTGCTAGAGGCTTCTTCAATCGACGGTGCAAGAGCCTGGACAAATTTCAGAAAAGTTATTTTGCCGATGATCTTTCCTGCGATCACCATCTGTCTTTTTTTAAGTACAGCCGGTGCTTTGAAAACTTTTGACATCATTTTTGCCTTGTATCCCTCCAACTCGACGGCGGTAGGGGTCGATAATGTCGTCATTAACATCTTCTACGACGCGTTCCGTGATAAGCATGCCGGGGCGGCGACAGCAAAAGCGGTACTGTTGATGGCGGTTATCCTCATCATCAGCGGTATTCAGATCACTCTCACCAAAAAGAAGGAGGTTGAGCTATGAGTTCAGAAAACTCTTTGCTATCCCAGCCCGCCAAAAAGATCCAGTTTGGTTGGATCATTTTTGAACTTGTCATGATTCTCTTAGCACTCATTTTTATTTACCCGACAATTTACATTCTCATTAACTCCTTTAAAGGGACCCAAGAGATCGTTGTTAATCCGATCGGACTTCCACCCCACCCCTCTTTTGACAATTTTATTAGCGTTTTGCAACGGGAAGGCGCAGGGGGTTACACCTTCCTTCAATCTCTATTAAATACACTTCTGATAACTGTCATCAGTGTCTCGGGTGTCATTTTGATCAGCTCCATGGCGGCCTACGTTTTAGCTCGAACGAAATCGAAGTCGAGCTGGGTCATTTTTTCCCTCTTCGCTTTCTTTACCGTAATTCCGTTTCAGCTGATCATGGTGCCGCTGGTCGTCTTGGCGACCGACTTACAATTTCAAAATATCTGGGGACTCTCGTTGATGTACTGGGGGCTGGGCGCTCCCGCCGCTGTCTTCATGTATCATGGGTTCATCAAATCCATTCCCTATTCGCTCGAAGAGTCGGCTTCGATGGATGGGGCGAGCCACACACGGTTATTTTTTCAAATCGTTCTCCCTTTGCTCACCCCTATTACCGCCACCATCACCATTCTTGATATCTTGTGGGTTTGGAATGACTTTCTCTTGCCCTATATTATTCTAAAACAAGGTACGCTGGTTCTTTTTCAGTTCAATTTCTTCGGTCAGTTCACCCAAGACTTTGGGGCTTTGACGGCATCGCTAGTGATGTCCGCAACTCCGATTATTATTCTGTATTTTGCTATGCAGAAGTTTATTATCAAGGGAATCTCTGCCGGGGCAGTCAAGGGTTAATTCAAGCACGCAGCGCGAAACAAAACTTATCCGGTTGTGACTAGACAACAAAGGGGGCTATCAAGCCCCCTTTGTTTTGCCTACGCCCCTTCTTTTTTGCCTACTCTTCGGCTTTTCGTTTTGTGCTTTTCTTTGTCTTAGGTGTTGCCGGCCCCACTTTAGAATCTGCCTCAGAGTCTGTCAGAAGGGTTTCAAGAAGGAAACCGCCGTTTTCTGCCTTGAGTTTCCAATCTTCCATGAGCTGATACAGGATTTTAATCGCATCACCAGCAACATGAAGGTCTTTGTTATCAGCTAAAGTCTCTGCAACGGCAGAGGCAAAGAACCACCAAAGCACATAATCAAACCCTTCTTTGTTGAACCACACCTTTCCATCAAAGTCGTGAACCCCCATGGCTTGTCGAACTTCTAACAAAGAAACAAGTCTCGTCAAGACTTCGCCTTCTTTTCGCGAAGAAAGATCTAAATCCTTAGCCCAGCCATGGGTTTCGATCAGAATCTTTAACCATTGTACGGCGTTGTGGGCGTCAACCCAGGGTACGCCCAAATCGAGAAGCAAACGCAACACTTTTCGGTCTAGGTACCAGCTTTCGAAGATTGCCTTGGAATTTGGTCCAGACCCCGCCCCAGAAGCAACTTCAGAAATTCTCGCCAGTACGGCTTTGGCAAGAAATACGTAAATTAGCGTCGAAGGTTCCCGTAAGCGAGTGTCCAACAACCCCGCGGCTTTTGTCAGAGTTTTCTGATCCTGAAATAAACTCGCCACGCGACCAAGGCTGAAACAGCCTTCGATATCAGCTAAAACCGCATGAATTACGGGAGAAGGATCAATCATCGTACCCGTGAAATCTCTTACCCGCCAAAAGAAAAAGGATAGCTTAGCTTGAATATCGTTTCGGAAGGCCTCTTCAAGCGGTCGCTTAGCCAAGGCAACATCAGCTAAGGCGTGAAAAACAGCGGGCTGAAAGACTTCATAGAAACCCTGGTAAACAGTACGGTGGGTCATGTCATGGAGGGCTTCAGAAATATCATAGACACCGCTACCGTTCAATTCATCACAGAGCCTTCGAATTGGATAGGTCGCCGAATCTTGAACTTCTTGAATGTTCCAAAAAACCTGACGTTGATACCCGTTCAATTCGACGTACAGACCAGAGCTTGTAACCGATGAACTTGAACGGATGTACCAAAGACCTGAAGTTTGCTCTTGCAAAAGAACAAACCAAGAATCGTCAGGGTGAAGGCGCAAGGCCTCACCGAGCTCCGTTTGTTTCATGCTTTTTGAGCCGTCGGCATTTTTTACCGCATAGCCAGCCGACGTTTTGATCCAACCTACGGCTTTTTCATAAGAATTGTTGTACAAAACCAGGGCGCGCTCAAACTCATTGCCGTTAGAATAGGCAAAAACATTTTCATTCACGGTGCCCTGAGGTGTCCAGAAATCATACAGGTAGAAGTTCCTTACTTCCGCAAATAAATAGCGCTTGTGCATGAGGGGAAAGATCTCGCGTTCGTGGCGTTCAGTAAGTCCCTGATCTGGCTTTTCATCCCAATAGGCGCGACGGTATTCCATGCCGTACTTCTCGCGAAAGCCTTCTACCTGACCATGCCCAAACATGGGAGTGCCCGGCATCGTAACCATCATCGTGGCCACACCAAAATACTTGTCGCCGGTTCCAAACTGAACAGCGGCCGTTTCCTCATCCGGATTGTTCATAAAATTCACAAACCGCTTCAGAATATCGGGGTCGAACTCCAGCGTGTTTTTGATGGTGTAACGATATTTTTCGTTTTCTTCTTTTTTGAACATGTGCATGAAGGCCGAGTTGTAGACACGATGCATTCCGAGGGTTCGCACAAAGTACCCCTCCATCATCCAAAAAGCTTCGGCAAGCAGGAGCGTATCGGGAACTTCTGCCGCAACTCTATCAACGACTTCGCGCCAAAATTCGATGGGCATAGCTTTGTCAAAGGCATCGCGGGTTAAGCCATGTTCAGCCCTGGTGGCAATATCGCCCCCTGAACCTGGTTGAGGAAACCACAACCGCTGAATATGTTTCTTTGCCAAAGTCATCGCGGCATCAAAACGAATAATGGGAAAGTTCCTGGCGACATGTAACACGACTTGAATAATGGCTTCGCGCAACTCAGCATTCAAATAGTTCAGCTGAGCTGTATCGTTCCAGGGCATCGAGGTTCCATCGTTCCCATGATAAATAAACCGTACACGACCACTCCGCTTGTCACGGTGCAAAAAGACAACAGCGGCGTCCGAACGTTCATAGTAATGATCCTCGAGTTTCACTTCGAGAGACGGGTCTTGGCTAAGGTCAGCTCCACCAAAGGTGTAATTGGGAAACGGGCATTGGTCGAGCTGAAGAAACCAATCTGGGTGTTCCGAAATCCACCGGCTGTCCATGGCGGTGTGGTTCGGAACCATATCGCTGGCAAGGCGGATACCGCGTTTTCGGCATTTCTCGCGTAAAACGCCCACGGCATCCCAACCACCAAGCTCCCCAGCGATGTCATAATCATATAACGAATAGGCCGAGGCTTCCGCTTCGGGATTTCCGCACATTTGCTTGATTCGCTTCGACGCCTTCGAGCGTTCCCACAGCCCGATCAGCCACAGAGCGTTAAACCCTCTTCGCGCAATTAGATCAATTTCCTCGTCAGGAACCTGATCCAAGGTGCGAATTTCACGCCCATACTGTTTTGACAACTGGTCTAACCAAACGAGGGTACTCTTTGCCAGCAAAATGACGCGGGGCATCCACTCCTTGTCCATGCTAAACCGTTCTGGCTCGTCATCCAGGCCGCCATAGCTGAGCGAGGAATCATAGCCCTCAGATTTTAAGCCGCCGCCTTTCCAAAAGAGGCGTTCTTCTTCTTTCATGAAGTCGAGCGACCCCAAAAGCTTCATAAGAAACTTTCCTAAAAGCAGACCCCAGCGTTCGCGTATGTACTGAAGCTGTCCGTAGAGCGAAAAAGGAACCGCAACCGCCGGACTCCTGAGCATATCCACTAAAGTTTGGTGATCGGGACCAAAGGCCGGAAGACTTGAAAAGAAGGTTTTGAGTGCCTCAAGGAACGCGGCATAGGACGTTGACGAACGCAGATCGCGATCATCAAAAAGTTCTAAATAAGGGCCAAAGGCAGGATTTGCGTTGGCGAGCCACAGCATAAGGATTTCTTCGAGAATCATTTCGCGATGACTGACCGAGCCTGTTTTTCCCGCCAAAAACTCGCTTTCAGAAAGTTTGCCCTGATAGACTTCCACATTCGGGAACAGGTGCACAAACCGAGCAAGAACCTCGTCAGTGGCTTCACGCCCCAAGGACAAGGTAATCGCATCCAAACACCGCACAAAAACGTCCTGCCCCAGTTCCTCGCGGTAAAGCTCTGCGACGTAGTGAAGGATCTCATCGATAAGTCCCATCGCATTTAGCTGGCCAGGAAGAACAGCTTTTTCGGGACTGCGCGCCAAGTCTTTTTTGTCATTCATAGACTTAGCGAAAACTCGCGTTGCTAAGTAGTTGGGAAATACAACGTTCCCGGTCAGAGAAAACAGACTCTGATCAAAATTGTAGAGTTCACGGGCCTGACGCGAAATATGAAACTCCATAGTAACGTTACGTCCATGAGAACGCCGCACCTTCCCGCCTGCGGTCGAACTCTTGTCACCTGTGGTCAAACTCTTCTCAAGGGCGGTCAAACGGATCGTAAACGGCATAGAGCCTCCTTAGATGCCATGCTTGCGGGCCTTGAGTAGACCCTGCATCGTGCTGATAAATTGTTGAGCTGACAGCAAGTCCTCTAAGGAGGGCTTCATACGGTAAGACCAGTTATCGGATGAGACGGTACCCGGCACATTAATTCGCTCTTGTGCAGGATCCTCTTCAAGAAAGGATGATTCCAACAAAAACCAATCTTGGAGCGGAACAATGCACAAACGCGACTGCGTGGTGAGCAGACCGGCGAAAAATCGTCGAGCCACTTCCGGGGTCATCGCCCCCTCAAGGTGGTCGATGCCAAGCGCAGAACAGGCGCCGTGTTCGGGTTCGTCTGACCACCATTGCCGCAACGTCGACGTATCATGAACCGACGGAGTTGTCACCGATAGGTCCGGGTAAGATTGTACGGGATAATACGGTTGCCCCGGCGCGTCCCAGTTTCTGGCCCACCGTAATACTCGTAAGCTCAGAATTCCCAGATCGCGTAAGGCACCAGGGACGCTAGGGGGAATACTCCCTAAATCTTCGGCGCACACTAACATGTCCGTAGCCTGACGTAAAACCGTCAGCAACTTTCGACCTTCGGCATCCCACAACTTGAACGACGCTTCGCGGGCCTCATGAATCAAACGTTCAAAATTCCAACGTTCTTCAGTCGACAAGCTTTCGTAGGCCCTGGTGGTATAGTAATACGGCGTCGGATAAAATCCGTCTTCAACCTTTAAAAGCGTCCGGTTGCGGTACCAGCTGTAAAGCATGGCTTTTGCGTGCTCAGAAACCGGCAAGCCAGCGATAGCTTTTTCGCCTCCCAGGATACTTTTGAACCGGTACAGGTCCTCGTCTCCGACCTGACTTAAGGCTAGCGAGACCACGGTTTCTGCTTCGGCCCCCAAGCGTTCTCGGATCTCTATCCCAAAGATGTGAGGTTCAGATAACCAAACCAAACGCCCCTCGTCAAACCCGAGGTTTCGCAGTTGTTCACGACGCAGAGGTTGACTGGGCCTAAAGTATCCCAAGTGGCCTGTAAAGTTCTGCTGAGACGAAACCCACAACCGAAAGAAGCCCAGCACATGATCAATTCGATAGGCATGGTAGAATTTTGCAGCATGGGCTAAGCGTTCCCGCCACCAGGCATAAGAATCCCGACTCATGACGTCCCAATTGAAGGACGGAAAGCCCCAGCTCTGACCGTCGGGGTTTTCGCCGTCGGGCGGGGAACCGGCCCGCCAGGTTAAATCAAAAAGTTCAGGATGCGACCAGACGTCAGCACTGTCTTCGTTGAGCAGAATGGGAATATCGCCCTTGACCGCCACACCTTCGAGGTGACAAGCCTGGGTTGCCGCCTGAAATTGCCGTTCAGCGTGGATTTGTAGCCACACATAAAACCCTGCTTCGTCGCTATTCTCTTGAAAGAGTCGTTCGAGGCTTCCCGCCGGTTCACGATTCTCTGGCCAACTTTGCCACCCGGCATAAAGGTACCTCGCGCGCAGAGCGCTAAAAACAACGTACGCCAAACCCCAGGGGCGTTCGGCAAGCCAAGCCTCTTTTTCTTTCGTCCAGGATTTTTTTGCTTTGGCAGACTCGTACAATTGCCGCAAAAGAGGCAGCTTCTTTCCCCAAACCACGTCCAGCTGAGCTCGTGGCAAGGGGTCCAAATCCTCACGAAGTTGCAAAATTGCCGCTTTAATCTTGTCCGCTTCAGGAAGATCCGCCAGCCTGAGGTATACCGGGTGAAGGGCAAACGCACTTAACGCATTATAGGGTGACGTAGAAAACCCAGTATCGTTCACCGGAAGAAGTTGGATCACTTCAAGGCCCGTTTGAGCGGCAACTTGGGCAAAAAGTGCTAAATCCGGGAACTCGCCAATCCCGGTACTCTGCTGAGAACGCAAAGCCGCTAGCGGTACGCTAACGCCTGTTAAATAAGCGGACTCGTGGAAAAACTTCATGAATCACAAACCTCCGATCAACCGTTATTCCGTGTTTCCCGACGGCGGATCTCATCGCGAACGCGAGCCGCTTCCTCGTAATTTTCTTGCGCGACAAGCGCTTCTAACTGTTCTTTAAGCCGAGCCAGAATCTGTTCAGCTTCAGGTTCCTCTTCGTCCAAGAGTGCGGATTCCCTTTCATCGACCGAATCCATCTCGTCAGTCTCGCCGCCGGGTGGTGCGGCTTGCTGAAGCTGATCGATATCAATTCCCGCTTCTTCTACCAGGGCAGATTCGATCCAAATTGAACACGACGCTCGCACTGCCAAGGCCAAACCATCCGAGGGACGGGCATCGATTTCTACCAACCTACCGTCTTGCTCCAGGACAAGATTGGCGTAGTAAGTACCTTCTGAAAGGGTATGAATCACAACACGAACAAGGCTCGTCTTGAGTTCTCTGAGCATATGAAGCATCAAATCGTGGGTAAGAGGCCGGGGAATTTCCACTTCACCCAGCCCCAACAAGATATTTTGCGCTTCTAGCGGGCCGATAAAAATGGGAACTGCTTTTTCTTCCGTCACGGGTTTTACCAACACGGCGTTCCCTTGATCGGTTTTAGCCACTGTCCATATTTTGGCTTCAACCAACATTACAACTCCCTTTTTGCCGAATTCTGCAGGTAGTGAATCAGGGTATCAAAGTCCACATACCCTTTCGCTAAGGCGATTTCTCCAAACAGACGCTTATCGCCCGACTTTTGCAAGGCCAAGACTTCTTGACACTGCCCGGACGACAGGACCCCGAGACGGACTAATCCCTCTCCAATTTTTTCTTGATAGTGATTAGCAGGCATCTCTTTCACCTCCCGGTGCCTATTGGTATTCCTGGAACGCGCCAGCATGGCTTGAATCTTTCGGACAAGATCGGCGCGCGGTAAGTCGAGTTGAGCAACCCCCGATTTCTGGGCTGCCTGCGCCACGGCAAAGGCAACGGCAAAAACAAGCGAGGGGTGAAAAGGCCCTGGAACCACCACACCCTGAGACCGCTCTTCGGCAGGAACTAAATCGGCAATGGCCCGAGCCGCCGCCAATTTCATTTCTTGATTGACTTCAGTAGCCCGAATGTCCAAGGCGCCGCGAAAAATCCCCGGAAAAGCCAAAACGTTGTTGATTTGATTAGGAAAATCCGAGCGCCCGGTGGCCACCACCTTCGCCCCGGCTTTGAGCGCTTCCTCGGGGAGAATTTCGGGGTCAGGATTGGCCAGAGCGAACACAACAGGCTGGCTCGCCATTAAACGAATCCACTCGGGACGAAGCACGCGAGGGGCGCTAACACCGATAAACACATCAGCCCCGTTTAAGGCTTCGGGTAAGGCCCCCTGCAGGTGACGAGGGTTAGAGGCTTGCGCCAGCTCACGCATCGCCACACTGAGGTTTTCTTGAGAAGCTTGAATGATGCCGTCTCGGTCACAAACAACAACGTCGGTCACCCCGGCGCTAAGAATCATCCGCGAAATGGCCGTCCCAGCTGCGCCGGCGCCGTTGACAACAACACGTAAGGACGACAGCGGTTTGCCTATGACGGTAGAGGCATTCATGAGCCCTGCCAACACCACCACAGCCGTCCCATGCTGGTCGTCGTGAAACACAGGAATCGAAAGCGAGTCTTGCAACGCCTTTTCGACGTAAAAGCACCGGGGTGCTGAAATATCTTCGAGGTTTATCCCCCCAAACGAAGGCGCCAAGGCTCGGACAACTTGAATAATTTCTTCGGGGTCTTGCGTCGATAGAACCAAGGGAACACTATCGATGCCAGCAAAATCTTTAAACAGGAGCGACTTACCCTCCATGACTGGTAAACCGGCTTCGGGACCGATATTCCCCAACCCCAGCACGGCGCTTCCGTCGCTAATGACCGCCACTAAATTGCTTTTTCCCGTGTAGCGGTACACATCCTCGGGGTTTCGCGCGATGGCGCGACAGGGAGCCGCGACACCTGGCGTATACAACAACGCCAAATCGACAGAGCTGGACGCATGACGTTTGGGTACCGTCTCGAGTTTGCCTCCTAACTTTTCATGAAGCTCTAACGACGCTTGATCAATATCCTGCATAAGGACAGTTTAGGAGAAAATTCGGCAAACTACAAGCTGAAAATCTTTTGGTTTGGCGCTCTGGCGGCCTGTCTTAGTCGGCTAAACTAACGCGGTTGCGACCGGCCTCTTTGGAGCGGTACATGGCCTGGTCAACTCGTTCAATAAAAGGCTGCGATGAGAGGTCTTTGGTCGGTTGGAACTCAGCAACTCCCAAAGAAACGGTCACCGAAAGGCGGTGGTCATTAAAGCGAACCTCTATGCTTTCGATGGCTTGACGGATACGCTCGGCCACCTCGGTTGCCTGTTCTAAGGCCGTTTCAGGAACTAAAATAATAAACTCTTCACCACCGTAACGCGCAGCCAAATCAATATTGCGCACATTATCGAGTACCGTTCGCGCCACGGCCTTGAGCACTTCATCGCCAGCCAAATGTCCGTAGGTATCATTAAGCCGTTTAAAGTGGTCAATATCGAGCATGATAAGGCTAAAGGGTGGCCGACCTTTTTCCCACTTTTGAACCCGCTCTTGCAACGTATTGAAAAAGACATGCTTCAGCTTGAGCTTCGTCATCATATCGGTGGTAGTCATATCGTACAAAAAGGCATTGTACATGGCGATAGCCGCAAAACTGCCAATATTTAGCAAGTAGGATTTGTCACGTTCGTCAAAGCCTGATCCCCCAATTTTTTCGCCCAAGATCAAAAGCCCGTTTATCGCGCCTTTGGCTCTGAGGGGGACAATAATTGTGGGGTCAATACTGCGTAGAACCTCGATTTCAGGGCTAGGCGGCAAGACTTTTTCAAGCTCTTGCAGGGTGTGGCACTGAAAGTGCGTATTCATGTATTCGATCAAGCCGCTTTTTTCAGGAATGGAATAGTCACGTTCATGGTCGATTTCGAACCCTAGAAAGCCCCGGTGTAACGAAAAATCCACCGAATCTATGCTTTTCTTGGAAAAAAACGCGGCCTTCATGACGGTTAAGGCGCCTAAACAGGTGTAGAGGATAGAATCGTTCAAAAAATTGTAATCGAGGGTGGACGTAAGGCTCTTACTGATCTCAAGCAAATTCTTCAGATCAAAGATTTCTTTTTCGAGATCTTGCTTCGTAACCTTTCGCCCTTCCACGCTTTTCATGCCATTTTTATCCACTATTTCAAATAGTCGACAGCATTCTCAAAAACTTTAAGCCCTAAGGGGCCTACTTCTCGACGCCTGCGCCACAGGGGGTGCAGATAGCGCGACGTAAAAGCCTCGGGGTGCGGCATGAGACCAAAAACCCGGCCTGTCGGGTCGGTAATCCCGGCGATGTTGTCTTGGGACCCGTTAGGGTTTTCGTTTTCATACGTCAACGCAATCAACTGCCGTTCTTTCAAGTCGTTCCTCACCTGCTCATTTAAGGTCACAAAGCGGCCCTCGCCATGCCGTATAGGCAAGTCTGCTTCTTGCAAACCTCGAAGCCAAGGACTCGCACTTTTGTCATTATACCTTACTTTTACCCACTTATCCTGAAAAAGTCCGTGGTCGTTGGTAATCAAACTTACGGTTGGAGTCCAATCCCCTTCGATATTCGGTAAAAGACCCATCTTGACCAGAGTCTGAAACCCGTTGCAAATACCCAACACCAGGCCCCCCCGAGTCAGCAGGGCATCAACTTCGTCTTTTAATCGGCTTTTTACCATTTGTCCAAAAACTCGGCCAGAACCGAGGTGATCGCCAAAGCTAAACCCGCCAGGAAAGGCCAAGATCTGCAGCCCCGCTAAAGCCCGAGCGTCTTCGATCAACGAGGTGAGCGGTAAAAACTGGGGATTCGCCCCCGCCATCTCGAAGGCTTGTCCTAGCTCAAGGTCCGCATTGATGCCAAAGCCTGTTAGAATACCTACGTTTATCATGTTTTTCCTCATACCAAAGCGGCCAACGCATTCCAGGCCGTTAAAAGTTCGTCAAGCTCGGCCTCGATGAGCCGCTTACCTCGGCTTTCGACCACCAACCTAGGGGAACTCGTGACCACGCCGATCACCGACAGCGGCGCCCCGTTAAAGAGCTTTTGGACTTCTTCCCAATGCCCAGGTGCCACACTGAGCAAAAAGCGTGACGGACTTTCGCTGAACAGAAGTTCGGCATCGCTCGCCTGGTGCCAAAAATACCCAGGAATCTCGTCCAACGTCACCTGGGCGCCGCAACGGCCTCCGATCATCGATTCGGCCAAGGCCACCGCCAAGCCGCCATCCGAAAGGTCGTGAGAACTACTAATCAAGCCTCGACGAAGGGCCTGAGCCAACGTCTTGTAGTAGGCCAAAGCTCGTCGAGGCCGCACGGTGGGGGTGCCGGGCAGTTGACGTCCCAGTACTTTCTCGACAATAGAACCCGCCATCTCGGGGCGGGTTTCGCCCAACAAGAGGATCAAATCGCCGGCCTCTAAAAAGTCGGTGGTGCAGGCCCGCGAAATATCAGGAATCGCCCCCATCAGCGAGATGAGTAGAGTCGGGCGAATCGAGACTTTTTTGCCGTTCATGACGGCGTCATTTTTCATCGAGTCTTTTCCTGAAATCAGGGGCAAACCATAGGCCAAGCAGGCATCGCGAAGCCCCCGGCAGGCCCGAACCAGCTGGGCCAGCTTATAAGGGCCGTCGGGTGTTTGGGCGGACTCTACGGGGTCCGGCCAGCAAAAGTTATCCAAAACGCTGGCACGTTCGGGGTCGCCGCCCACCGAAATATGGGCTCGAAAGGCCTCATCTACGGCATTCATGGCCATCGCGTACGTGTCGGTATCGCCATAGCGGGGACAAACGCCATGCGTGACTGTCAGGCCCTTGGGCGACCACGGGTACATCCGCAGGACTGCCCCATCCGTGGGTCCATCTGCCTTTTCGCCGCAAAACGGTTTAACCACCGAGCGGGCCTGAACCTCATGGTCGTACTGACGAACCAGGCTCTCTTTGCTGGCCACGACAGGGTCCGACAGAACTTTTAAAAGGAGTTCTTTAAGGTTGCCAGGGTCACCCAGCGGCGTCTCTTGACGGACCGGGGGCTCCCAAACGGCCTTTAGTTGCATCCGGGGTAAACCGCCGTGCAAAAACTCCAAAGCAATTTTGGCGACGAGAGTCTTGTGGTAGTAAGCTTCGACAAATCCCGAAGCCGTGAACTGCCCCACGACCGCCCCCTCAACGTCCCGTTGGTGAGCAAGCTTGAGGAAGGCCTCAATTTTGTCGGGCGCCACTGCCAAGCTCATACGTTCCTGGCTTTCCGAGACAAGGATTTCCCACGGCGCTAAGCCGGCATACTTTAAGGGGCACAGGTCCAAATCTAAGCGGATGCCGTTCGACGCCTCGGCCATTTCGCCAAACGACGATGACAGCCCACCGGCACCGTTGTCGGTGATTCCTTTGTACAAGCCCAGGTCACGAGCCTCGAGCAAAAAGTCTGACATTTTGCGTTGGGTGATGGGGTCGCCGATCTGAACCGCACTGGTGGGGCTGGCCTCGTCCAAGGCAAGGGACGAAAAGGTCGCCCCGTGGATGCCGTCTTTACCAACCCGTCCACCCAGCATGACCGCTAGGTCACCAGGTTCTATATGTTTCACGGTGGAATCTTCCCCCTGGACTTTCGCGGGAAGAACCCCGCCGGTTCCACAAAACACCAGGGGTTTGCCCAAGTAGCTTTCGTCAAAAAGGAACCCGCCGGCCACGGTGGGAATTCCCGAGTGGTTGCCGCCTTCGACAATGCCTCGGTGCACTCCTTCGAGCACTTTTTTGGGAGGCAAGAGCCCTGAGGGAATGTGCTCGGCGGGGGTTCTGGGGTCACCAAAGCACAAAAAGTTGGTATTGAAGATAGGCTTGGCACCTTTCCCCGTCCCCAAGATGTCGCGGTTGACGCCAACGATCCCTGTTATCGCGCCGCCAAACGGGTCGAGCGCGCTGGGGCTATTGTGGGTTTCAACCTTAAAACAAACTAAGGTTGAATCATCAAACTCTACCACCCCGGAATTGTCATGAAAAACCGACCTCAGCCAGGGACGTTCCGGCGTTAGGTCGCGGGTGGTTTGCTTAATAAAGGTCGAATACAGCGAGGTAATCTGAGTAGCCTCGCCGGTAACCTTATCGTGGTAAGCAATTTCGGCTTGAAAGATTTTGTGTTTGCAGTGTTCGCTCCAGGTTTGAGCCAACATTTCCAGCTCAACGTCCGTCGGCTCGAACGAAAGGCCGGCGTCGCGACGGGCCTTTTGAACTTCGGGGTCAAGGTAATACCCTTGCAGCGCCCGCATTTCCTCTTTGGTCAACGCCAACAGTCGGTCTTTTGAAAGCTTTAACAACGCGGCCTCGTCTAAGCCAAGAAGGGGTACCGTTTCGGCCCGTCCGCCTGAGGTAATCTTGACCACGGGGTAGAGTTCGGGAAACCGACGACCCTGAGCCCAGTCAGAGCGATTCAAGACAATGGCTTGTTGTATCAAGGGGTTATGCAATCTTGCCGTCAGTTGAGCGATTTCGGCGGGTGTTGCCGCAGACGACAAGGCGAACAGGTACAAGACTGAGGTTTGCACGACGGCGTCTTCGGGCCAAGGTTTTTGGAGCCTAAACCCCAGCGCTTCGCGTGCGGTAATAGCGACGGGGTCAGTGACACCGGCTTTAAAACTCACTTCAATAGCCAGGGTCCAATCAGCCAGCGGGCTGACGCTGGGGCCTGTGCCGTCACAGCGGCCTTGCTGAACCACCGGGTCCGCAAACACCCCTATCAAAGAGGCTTCGGTCAAACCGCCTGTTTGGTCTAAAAGGATGACATCTAAGGTTTCAACAGCCTTTAAGGTCGGGAATTGCCCCGACGCCTGTAAGTTTTTCAGCAGTTTGGCGCCTCGACCATCAAGTTGAGGTCGGGCATAGCAGATTTCCACTCTCATTGTGGCCTTACTGTAACAAAAACCAGCAAGACCGTCGAGAACACGTCAAGAAATCCACCAAGATTGTAGGGTTTTGATCACAGCCACTTCGTCCGGCCGCGCCGCTCCCTGTTGAAGGGCTAGCTCCCAAAGCAAAGCCAGAATTAAACGTCGGGTCTCTTCGTGAAAAATATTCTCGGCCAGAATGCGAAAGCCCTCTTCACGGCGCGCTTCTTGCTCAAACTGCTCAAGACAGCTATCAAAATCGTCAAACTTGAGCTTGACGACGATGTGATCCAGCTCCTCGAGTTCCGACTCTTCAATTTTGCCATCGGCCAGGATGAGGGCTTTAATCGCCCCCGCCAGGAACACCCTCTCTTGACGACTGAGTTTGTGCAAATCGTGCATAACAACCTCCTTGGCTACAATTGGACGCCCGAACCTAATTATAGTATATTCCCAGAATATCTGACTGTAAAAGGAGAGTATTATGCCTTTCACGCTTCCGAAACTTCCCTACGACTTCAACGCCCTAGAGCCTGCTATTGACGCTCAAACGATGGAAATTCACTGGGGAAAACACCACCAAGCCTACATTAACAATGCGAACGCGGCCCTCGAGAACACCGAATTTGCCTCTTGGTCGGTCGAAGAAGTCCTTCGCGGTTTGACCAAGCTTCCCGCCGACAAGCAAACCGTCCTTCGCAACAACGCCGGCGGCCACATCAACCACAGCTTTTTTTGGGAGATTTTGACCCCCGCCGCCAAGTCTGGAAAGCCTACAGGCAAACTTCACGCCGGAATCGAGAGCCTCGGGGGCTTTGACAAGTTCAAAGCTGACTTTAGCAAAGCTGCGGTGAGCCGCTTTGGTTCAGGCTGGGCGTGGCTGGCTATCAAGCCTGATAAAACCTTGCAGGTGTATAGCACCGCCAACCAAGACAGCCCCCTGTTGGACGGTTTGAAACCCATTATTGGTTTGGATGTGTGGGAACATGCCTACTATTTAAAGTATCAAAACCGCCGTGCCGAATACATTGAGGCCTTTTTCTCGGTGATCAACTGGGGCAAGGTCAACGAAATTTACGAAGAAGCCCTGAAGTAAGAACTTAAGTGCTCTTGTGAGGCCGCTCCGAGGCGGGCGGCCTTTCACAGGCTGGCAAAACCCTTTCAGTCTTTAGCTAAAGTCGATTTCTAACAACGAAAAGTCATCTTCGAAATGGTCCTGACCGGCAAGTCCTTGAATCTGATCGTAGACTGCCTTGACCGTGGTACCCTTTTCAGCATCCAGACTCTGGTAGCTGAGTAAATCGACAAATTCCCGAAAGACGAGCATCTTTCCATTGTCCTTGCGTATTTCATACACCCCATCCGAAAACAGGTAGAGCCGTCCGCCCTCAGGAACGTGAACCTCGCGGTTTTCGTAGGTGTAATCAGTTTCAACTCCAATAATCAGATCCATGGTCGCCAGCTCGGTGCACGCCGAACCCGGGCTGACCAGAATGGCCGGCGGTGCCCCCGCGCTGGCGTACGTGAGCTGACGGGTCTTTTGGTTCCAAACCCCATACCAGATGGTAAAATACATATTGTTCTGATTTTCCATCTGAAAGTTGAGGTTCAGCGCCCCTAACACCGCCGAAGGGTCATGAAAGACCGCACGGGGGAGGCTTTGAGCCCGCAGCACATTCATGACCGATACCGACAACAAGGCGGCGCCAATGCCGTGTCCAGACACATCCAGCAAATACATGGCAAAGCGATCCTCGTCCAGCCAGTGATAGTCAAAACAGTCGCCGCCTAGCTTGGCCGAGGGTTGAAAAATCCATTGGGCGGTTAACTCCGGTTTTGCTAACGGCGGCGGCAACAGCCCTCGGACGTACTCTGCGGCTTCGGCTAATTCCTTCTCGAGCTGGGTTTGGGTTTCCATCAGGGCTTGAATGTATTTTTGTTCCTGCTCGCGGTACTGACGTTTTACCATGATGGCGCTGATGCGGGCTTTGAGCAGAATGGGGTCAAACGATTTGGGCAAATAATCCTCGGCCCCCAAGCTAATGCAGTGCGCCACTGAATCCATTTCGTCGAGCGCAGAAATCATGATAACCGGAAGCTCGCGAAGCCTCGCGTCAGCCTTGAGCTTTTCGAGCACCTGATACCCGTTCAGGCCCGGCATCATGATATCTAACAACACCAGGTCAAACTGCTGTTCACTTAACACCTGCAAACAGCGGGACCCGTTTTCGACAGCGACGACTTGGTGCCCCTGCCGCTCTAGGTGCCTAATTAAAATATCGCGGTTCATCTCGTTGTCATCAACCACGAGGATGCGGCCCAGGTTTTGGTCTTTCAGCGCCATGGGCGTCACGCCCTGCGCGGCGCCCCCCATAAAGCTCGTGTCTTCTTGAGGAAAGCGGGGGTTAGTCTCCCAGGTGCGAATTTCTTGATCGATCAGCTCGAGGATTTTTCGCGCTGAATCCAGAACCTTTAGCACGTCTTCGAGCAGGTAATCCGTTCCCTGCTCTTGGCAGAGCTTTTTAAGCCGCTGGGCCATGCCTATGATCATGTACAGAGGGCCAAAGAGGTTGCGTTTAAACAGGGCCGTATCGAGCTGATCCCGAGGACGGGAATCGCGATAAAAAGACCGATGAAACACGGTTTGAAGGTTCAATGCCTCTTCGCGGATCTTTTCAATGTCGGGCAAAAGCGCCGACGAAGCCGACTCTTTTAAGTCGTCGATGAGAATTTCGCTATAGCCAAGAATGTGATTCAAATACCCGCGAAGCTCATGGCGAAGGTACTTCAAAGAGTCACTGGTCATTCTTCTACCTTAAGCCCTGCCGGCCTGAAAAGCAACGCGATGATCAAGTTCAAAAAGCGAGCGAACCAAGGGCAGCCGGCGGCCTATGCCAAACGAAACTGGCGACACCTTGAGCACTGGGGGTGCCTGCCACCGCTTGTACTCGGCCAAGGCGGTTAGCTTGAGCACCCGCTCGGCGAGGTCGGGGGCTTCACCCTGCTGAACCAGGTCGCTTACGCTTTCGTGCTTAACAATATACCCCTGCAAGAGGCGGTCTAAAGCGTCATACGGCGGCAGGCTGTCTTGATCGGTTTGATCGGGCCTTAGCTCTGCCGAGGGAGGTTTGGTTAAGGTCGCTGCGGGAATCAGCTCCCGTTCGGCGTTCATCTCGCGGGCCAAGGCATAAACTTCAGTTTTTAACAGGTCGCCAATAGCCCCCAGACCGCCGGCCATATCCCCGTAAAGGGTACAGTAGCCCACCGAAAGCTCACTTTTGTTGCCGGTCGTCAACAACAACGACGAAAACTTGTTGCTGTAGGCCATCAGGTAGGTTCCTCGAATTCTCGCCTGCAAGTTTTCTTCGGCGACGCCGGGTTGGGTACCTTGAAATACGGGGGCCAGGGCCTCTAAAAACGCAGAAAACGGCCCTTCGATAGGAATCAGTTGAAACGATACCCCCAAGTTACGCGCCAGAGCCTCGGCATCGGCAATACTCCCACTCGACGAGTACCGACTCGGCATGCCAAAGCAGGTGACGTTGTCGGCACCTAGGGCATCGACCGCCAACACGGCGACCACGGCCGAATCGATGCCCCCTGAAAGGCCCAGGTGAAGGTGCGTAAACCCGCTTTTTTGAGCGTAGTCGCGTATCCCCAGAGCTAAAGCCTGACGCAATTCACGCCAGGGCGAGACGGACCGCAGGGGCAAGGGCTTGACCGGAGCCGTCGTTTCCCAGACCACCAGGTCCGGGGCAAAAGCGGCCCCTTGAGCTACCAGGCGGCCCTGGGCATCGGTGACCAGGCTATTGCCGTCAAAAATGAGGCTATCGTTGCCACCCACTTGGTTGACGTAGGCCACGGGCACCCGAAATTTCTGGGCGATACTCTGCAGAATATCGTGGCGCAAGGGGGCTTTGCCGACATGGTAGGGTGAGGCCGACGGGGAAAGGATAAGATCCACCCCGGCGTGCACAAGGTCTTCGACAGGATTTTCAGCGTACGGCGTACCTAAATCTCGAGAAACCTCCCACCAAAGGTCTTCGCAGATCGCGATACCCAACTTGACGCCGTCCAACTCGAAGGGAACACTGGCTTGACCCGGCGAAAAATACCGACGTTCGTCAAAAACGTCATAGGTGGGCAAAAGACGCTTGGCCTGCTGAAAAACGATTTGACCGTTCAACAGAACAAAGGCTGCGTTCATCAACGTTTTTTCACTGCCCAGAGGGGCCCGAGCCACACTACCCACAACGGCTGCCAACCCCGGGGGGAGGTTTTGGGCCACGTGGTTCAAGGCGTTTTCGGACTGCCTAAGAAAGGCAGGAAAGGATAAAAGATCGAGGGGCGGGTAACCGCAAAGGGACATTTCTGGAAAGACAACTAAGCGAACCCCCTGTTGCGCGGCGTTTTGCGCCACCTTTAAGAGCTGGGCTGAGTTACCTGAAAAATCCCCGACCTTGGGGTTAAACTGGGCTAAGGCAATTTTCATAGACAATTTCCGGGCCTTAGTATACTATCGCCCCCATGGAAAAAACAATCTTGGTGACAGGAAAGGACACCTACCTGGGGAATGAAATTGCCCGGTTTTTCCTGGACCAAGGGGCTCGTGTAGGGGCATCGGTAACGCCCCGGCAACATGAGGCCACTCTTTCACTTGACCAAGATGAGCGCCTTCTCACCGTTCCCTGGTACCGAAATTCTGCCGTTTCCGCCAAAAACCTGGTTTGGCAAACTGCCAACAAGCTCGGCACCCTCAACGAAGTTTGGGTTATTCTTACCCTTGAAAAAGATGGGATTTTTTTAGAATCGCCCCCCGCTGTTTTAGAAGAGGCCCTTGATGCGGGCCTCAAGGGCCTGACCTTTCTTACGCGCGAACTTCTCAGTTTACAAGCCAACAATCCTGCCTTACGGATTATTTTCGTTTTGTTTGAAGAAGACCGGAACGAGCTCCCCCCGCCATTGGCCTTGATCTACCAAGGGGCCAAGGGATTCATCACGTCGGTTTTAGCCGCCGCGCGTCGTAAGAACCTCCCCATCTGGGCCTATGAATCCGCCCTGCCGCAGGCTGAAGCGTATACACAGTTCCTGTTGGCACACCCCCGAGGCGAGGCAAAAGCGGCTCCTCCGGGCCGTTGGACGGTCTTTGAAGAAAAGAAAACTCTTCTCGCCAGCTTATTTCCTAAAAGGAATGACACATGAAAGTTTGGGTCAAGTTGCTTATCAGTTCGGTCGTGGGCCTGCTTCTCGGAATCTTTTTGCCTTTTTTTGGCAAGGAGGTTCCGGCGGTTCTTGTTCAGGTCGGTGATTTTATCCTCAGCTTGGGCCGTTACGCCCTCTTCCCCCTGATTTTCTTTTCGACAGCTATGGCCGTCGATGAACTGCGCCGTGAAAAACGCCTGTGGCGCCTGGTAGTCCGCAGTGTCAGTTATACGTTGATCATTTCTTTGGCACTTGTCCTGTTGGGAGCCTTGCTGATTCTGCTCTTTAACCCCGAAGCCATCCCCTTGGCCTCACGGCATGAGTCGGCCCTCATTTTTAAGAGCTGGAATGAAACCCTGATCAAGCTGGTACCCAAGAACGCCTTTGAGATTCTTACCGGCGGCTCGGACTTCTTGTTGCCCATTTACGCCCTGTCGTTCTTTTTGGGCCTACACTTTCACTTTGACCGTACCATCACCCAACCGACGGTTAGCTTGTTTAATTCCCTGTCCCGCATCTTTTACCACATGAACACGTTCTTGGTTGAAATTCTCAGCTGGGGTGTTCTAATTTTGTCAGCCGCGTGGTTGACCCAGCTCCGGTTAGTGCAAAACATTCAGCTCTATACTCAAGTCTTTGTCGTTCTGACCTTGGCGACCGCTGTGACCATTTTGGGAATCATCCCCCTCATTCTCTACTTCTTTGGCGGAAGGGTGAATCCCTATAAGTGGGTTTTTGCCATGCTGAGCGCAGGCCTAGCCGGGTTCTTTTCAGGGGACAGCTTCTTTTCGCTCAGCTTTGTGACCCGCATGACTCACGAGAATTTAGGGGTACCCCGCAAGGTGGGCGGTATGAACCTGCCCCTCTTTGCCATGTTTGGGCGGGCGGGAACAGCCATGACTTCGACCATCGCGTTCTTTGTCATCTTGAAGTCATACACCTCGTACGAAATTACCATTGATCAGATCGTTTGGACGGTGGCCTTTGCCTTTTTGCTGTCGTTTGCCTTACCGTCGGTCCCCAGCTTGGGGGCGTATATCAACCTATCGCTCTTGTGCGCTTCGTACGGCAAAGCCCTCGACACCGGCTATATCAACCTTCAGCCCATTCTGCCCGTGCTGGTCAGCTTTGCGGCGCTCGTGGATGTTTATACCGCAGGGTTAACCTCGTTCTTGGTGGCCAAGCATGAAGGGATGGTGAGAGACGTCTCACCAAAAGCCTACCAGTAGGGACGTGCAGAAACACAACTGTAAAGGTCCCGTTTGCCAACACAAATCCTTAACTTTTCTAAGCTTTTATTCTTGTCGGTCAAGTTCCAGAAAGAAGTTTACACTAACTCGAAAGGTTTGACTGGCGTATTGTTCTTAGGTATTCTGTACGTACGATGGACAAAAAATTAACACTGAAGTTGGATGGCACGGTCATTGATCGGGCAAAAGAGTACGCGGAACTCAATCATGAAAGCGTATCGGGATTGGTGGAAAGATTTCTCAAGACACTTACCGACTCAACAAATGAACGTGCCGTCAGAAGAAGTTCTTTGGTAGCTGAACTTTCCGGTGTAATTACTATACCTGACAGTTATGACGAACGAGAGGATTACCGTCTTTCGAAAACAAATCAATACAATGTCTAAATGCATATTTGTTGATTCTGATGTTTTGATTGACATTTTCTCAAAACGAATGCCCTTCTACACGGATTCAGCCTACTTCCTCGAATTGGTAGAAAATGGTGTCTTTCAAGCGTTTACGACACCTCTCGTAATCGCCAATGTGTACTACGTTTTGCAAAAGTTTTCCAGCAAGGATGTAGCTCTGAATTCGATTCGAAAAATCAGGACACTTCTTGGTATAATTGATATGAACCAACGAATTGTAGACCGCGCCCTTAATTCCTCGATCTCAGATTTTGAAGATGCTTTGCAGATATACTCCGCAGAAAATGCTGTGATGGATCTTATTGTCACGCGAAATATTGAGCACTTTTTAGACTCAAACCTGAGCGTTCTAAGTCCGACGGAAGCGATTAGTCTATTGGCACCACGGCCCTAGAGTCGACTCCTGTCGTATCACCCGGCCCTGTCGGACCCTCCGTTCGGGGTGGAGTTTATAATGGTATGCACAGTTTTTGCTGCAGGTGGCGTTTCGCTCGGGAATTTGTTCGCAGGCTTGGCACAGAAACCCTTCCTCGCCACACCGTACGCAGGTGTGCTTCAAGTCACCGGGGTTACCGCAGTGGGGACACAGGCCATACCGAACCGAGGGCTGAAGCTTTTGGTCGACGGAGACTCGGTGATCAAACACAAAACATTCCCCCTGAAATTCTTGGTCGGGATATTCTTCTAGGTATTTGAGGATGCCTCCTTTTAACTGGAACACCTGGCTGTAGCCCCGGCTTTGAAGTTCGTGGATCCCTTTGTGACAGCGTATGCCTCCGGTACAGAAAATTAAAATCTTTTTGTCCTTGGGGAGGTCCAGCTTATCCACCTGGTCAAAAAAGTCTGAAAACTTGTCGGTTTGGGGGTTCAACGCCCCGCGAAAGGTGCCCATCTCGTATTCGTACCAATTACGGGTGTCAATCAACACCGCCTTTGGGTCTTCTTTGAGAACGCGGTTCCACTCGGAAGGATCCAGGTGGTTATTGTCCTGATGGTCCCGAAGGAGGTGTCCCCGGCGAGTGGTACAAATTTCGTGGCGAATCTTTACCGAAAACCGCCGAAAGGGTGCGGCTTCAGAAACGGAATGTTTCGCCTCCAAGGGAATGCCAAAAGACGTTCGCAGAAACTCTTCCCACTCTGTGCGGACTTCGGCACTGGGGGCGGCACAGGTGGAGTTGATCCCTTCGGGACCAAGAATGAAGATCCCTTTCACGCCCTTTGCCTCGGCTTCAGAAAGAAGGTTCAAACGAGTTTCTTCCAGATGCTCTACCGGGAAAAAGTGATAAAGAGCCGTGATATAATGTGACATAGCCGCTAAGGTATCATTGTGCCCCGTCCAGGTCAATTCAAGAGTGCGCTGTACGTCAACCGCCCATCCCCCCCAAAAAATCTTCCGCTCAGGAAACCAAAAATTCCTACTCGGGAAACCAAAAATTTCCAGTCGGGAATCTAAAAATTCCTAGCGCGGAAATTTTCGCCGCCTACACCCCCTCAAAACGTAAAGCGCACCCCCACCGAGGCCTCGAGAGTCAGCTCATCGTCCCAGGGCAGTTGGTTCCACAGGTTAAAGATGGGGTAAAACACCTGCCCCCGGAGCATCAGCGCCAACAACGGCGAAAACTGCCAGCTGAGGCCACCCCCCAGGTCGGGGTACAAAAACCGCCCCCCGGCAAACCAAGCCGTAATCGGCCCAGCCATGCTCCCGGCGGTAACGCCATTCAAAAAAACAGGTAAGCGGAATAATAGGCCAAGGCCGCCTTCGGCATAGGTTCGCAAGTACGGTGACAACCGCCACTCCGCCCCAAAAGTCGGGTTAAACAGCAGGCCCATCATCGAGACCGAGTCAAACATCGACTCGATGGGGATCGCCCTCCCATTCTGGTACCCGTAGGTCTGAAAAAACATCTGAACTTCGGGACGAAAGATCCAAAAGTTTTGAATTCGGAAGGGTACCGACACCTCAAAGGTGTTGCAGATCGGGTCGGGGGCACTGTTTTCTACGGTGTTACGAATCCACATGAGCCCTGTGCCGACTTCAAGACCGTTGATCTCGGCACCCCAGAGCGACAACGCCATGGCACCTTGCCCCAAAACCAACATGACCGCCAGCACGAAAAGTCGTCTCATGATACTTGAATATACCACATTCAGGACTAGAGGACAGGCGGGGTTCACTGGGCCGCTGTTATTAGTGAAGAAAGCGCGAAAGGGGAAGGTAGAGGAGTCCCGCTGGCCCGGTATACGAGCGGTAAAAGGTGTCCCACGACAAAAGCACCCCATGTTTTAAGGCGACGGCGCCTGTATAGCGGCCCGCCACACCAAGGGGGTACAGGTGAAACAGCTTGAGCCCCGACCGAGGGCTGTCAAAAGCCACCATCCCGTTTTCGGTCACGGCCAATCGCGAACCATCAGGCCAAGCCGTCGCCGAGACCACCCCAGGTTTACTCGGTGCCCCCGGAGCGGGGCTCCACTGGTAGATTTGCGTCACCTGCCCCGGCAACCGAACACGTGCCGTTGTACCTAAAGACGGGTCCCGCTGGGCCAGTTGCACCCATAAACGATGCCACGCTTCGGGTAACGCCAGCACGGGGGCAGGTTCTGGCCAGCCTGAGGTAACCCCCGCTTCTTGACCGTTTTGCAAGGCCAAATCACTTTGAGTCCATGACCAATGGTCGTTCTGCCATTGTTTCCAAACAAAATGCAGAACACCCTTCGACGCGTCCCACACCGCCTTTACGGCTTGGGCTTCGGGGTGAGCAACTTGGTAGGGTACGGGGTAAAACACCAGCTGCGAGCGCGAATCCAGCCAGGCCAACGTGATAGGAAGTCCCGCTTTCACAAACGCATGCGGTTCTTGGTAAAAGGTCACAAAGACCCGTGAATCAAAGGGAAACACCAGCCCGGTTCTCAGGTGGCGGAGGTTTCGCCGCGACGAGGCCTCTTCGACTCTGGGGACACCGTCGGGGTCACTGGCTTTGATCAAACCCGCACCCGAGGCCGCCGCATAGGCACTCTCGCCGTCCGAGTACAAATCGGTGACCCGAAGAGCGGTTTCATAAGGTTCCCAATGGCCATCCCAGGGGGCTTGCGGCGAAAAGACTTTTTGAAGCTGATGGGCGCCAAAGCGATACCAGGACGCCTGCGAAGAGGCAAACCGGGCATTGATCTGCTCGGCGTCTGAACACCCAAAAAGCATCAGCGCTGTCACAAGCGCCATCAACGCGCGCATAGGCTAGTACGATTTGGCCCAAATCGCCCAGTGACGCCCCTCGTGACCGCAGTACAAGCACCCCCCCTCCACAGGGAGGTCTTTGAAGGCGTTGGGTAGGTTCCGAATCGTCGCCTTGGTATCTTCTTTGACGTGGGCTTCGCACTCGCGACTGCCGCACCAGGGCGCCTGCACGAAGCCACCCTCCCCTTCCATCAACTGGCGAAACTCGTTGTACGAACCCACTCTCACAGTGTTTTTGGTTCGGTAGTCCAGCGCTCGTTGGAACAGCTGGGTTTGAATCTCTTGCAAGAGTTCACGAACTTTAACAGTAACAGCATCGCGCGCCACAAAGAGTTTTTCGCCTGTGTCACGTCGCACCAAAACCACCTGGTTTTTCTCGATATCTTTGGGACCAACCTCAACGCGGACAGGCACCCCCACCATCTCCCATTCGGCAAACTTCCAGCCTGGTGACGCGCTGTCATCTAAGTCGAGCTCAACGCGCAACCCCGATTGGCGCAAGTCGGCCCCCAGTTGACGGGCATAGGCCAAGACGCCTTCAACATTGTCTTTGCGAAAGACGGGAATAACAACAGCCTCGGTGGGGGCTAAACGCGGGGGGATCACCAGGCCTTTGTCATCCGAGTGGGCCATGATCAGGGCCCCAATCAGACGAGTCGAAACCCCCCAGCTGGTCGCCCAAACATGCTCAAGTCCACCCTCTTTGGTTTGAAACGTTACCTCGAACGCTTTGGCGAAGTTCTGACCTAAAAAGTGACTGGTGCCCGCTTGAAGGGCTTTTTTGTCTTGCATCATCGCTTCGATCGAATAGGTTTTAACGGCCCCAGCAAACTTCTCGCTTTCGGACTTTTCACCTTCGTAGACCGGGAGCGCCATCCATTCTTCGGCAAAGCGTTTGTAAACCGCCAACATTTTTAAGGTTTCTTCTTGAGCTTCTTCGGCAGTGGCGTGGGCGGTATGCCCCTCTTGCCATAAAAACTCGGTGGTGCGCAAAAAGAGCCGGGTTCGTTTTTCCCAGCGCACCACATTGGCCCATTGGTTGATCAACAGGGGTAGGTCCCGGTAGCTTTGAATCCACTTTTGGTACATCGACCAGATGATGGTCTCGGAGGTCGGACGCACCACCAGGGGTTCTTCGAGCTTCTCGCCGCCGGCGTAGGTCACGACGGCCAGTTCTGGTGAAAAACCCTCAACATGTTCCGCTTCTTTTTTAAGAAAGCTTTCGGGAATGAGCATAGGAAAGTAAGCGTTAACGTGCCCGGTTTCTTTAAAGAGCCCGTCCAGCACCTTCTGGATCGCTTCCCACAGTGCATACCCCCGGGGACGAATCACCATACAGCCTTTGACGGGCGAATAATCCGCCAACTTTGCTTGGGTGACAATATCGATATACCACTGAGAATAGTCGGTGGAACGGGGGGTAATTTTATCGGCCATGGCCCGAAGAATAGGCGACAGCGGGCCCCCTCGTCAAGGAAATGCAGGGCTTACTATAGGACCAACGTCTCGACCATATTCCTCATATTCACGGTTTTTCCCGAGATCTCCTCGCGTTCGATCACAAAAATCAACGACCGATTGTTGGGCGACAAAAGAATCCGGTTAATGATGTAGTTCGCCACGCCGGGCCGGATAAAGTTCGGGTGCCCGGCCTGCAAGTGGCGAACATGCCCTGCTTTATCGGTGAGGGTTAAGCTGATAAAGAATTTCGATTGCACCTTTCCCGCCGACGTTGTTTCGATGGTCTTGTGCATAATGACCTGGTAGCGGTCCCCGGTAGCGTAGTCTAAAAACTGAAAATTGTCGTAGTTCGCTTGGGTATCCTCAGATAAGACTCGCAAAAAAATCGTTCGGCCCTGTTTCAGCGGGTCAATTCTCCAGTGACGGCGCTCAAGCGCAGTGCGGTCATAAACCGCGAGCAAAGCTTCAAAGCCGTCGTCTCCCACCGAAGGAGTTACGGGATAAACCTCTCGTACCGAAGTTCCAGGAACAAACTCGTTGGTAATAACGTCCACAATATGCGTTTCGGCATAGGGAAAGCCGGAGGGGTTATCGATGCCGTAGGAGGCGAAGTCCATATACCGGCCATCGGGCGAAAAGCCTAAAATGCGAAATTGCGCCACGTCCCCGGCCCAGGCCAGCGAGGCGACTCCCCATATCACGATCAAACTCAAGATGCGCCGCATGGCAACCCCCTCCTTATGAGTATATCGAGGCCTTTTCAATCTGACTGAAATGTTTTTTAATGCGTTTATGACTCTTTCCTTCCGCAATGGACTTCTGACCCTGTTGTTGGTCTTAGCCGGGGTTGCCGGTGTTTTTTTGACCTACTCAGTGTTCCTTGCCGGCAGTGACTTTGGGTGGAAGAGTACTTTTCCGGCACAAGAGGCGGTGTCCTTTTGGTTTTTGCGGAGTCCAGAGACAGAAATTCCCCTTGCACCCTTGCTATGGCAACTCTTGGTACTCATTCCGCTGGTGTTTGTCTCGCTCTTTTACTTAAGGCTCTTGTACCGAAAAACCAACTCTCCCGAACTCTTCTTTCTATCATTTTTTGTCTTTAGTCTGATGGGCGAAGGACTGCGGGTTCTTCAGCTTTTTTATCTGCTCAACGATCAATCGTACTTCTGGAGCCTAGTCTTGACCCGAGTGGTTTGGATCTTTCGCCTGTTTGGGCTTTTTATGGCCTTTTCTGCCAGCCTTTTTGGCCTGGAGTTCACCTACCAAAAGTTAGGGAACTTTGTGGGAATGTCCTTGGGGTTGGCCGTCTTTTTGGGCGCTAACCTAACCTTTCAGACAACGATTCTTGACTCGACGGGCCTGTACGCCCCCGGCGACGAACGGGGCTTGCTTCTCATCTTTTTATTCTTGAGTTTGTTGACCTTGGCCAACTTTGTCTATTCAGCCTTGGTTAAAAAACGCCCCCACAGCCTGGGGCAAATGGGCTCAGTCATTTTACTTTTAGCGGCTAGTCAAGCGGCCTACTTTGGCGCTGTATGGGCGGGTCTTCTCTTAATTCCTGGGGTGGCACTCTTGGGCCGCAAAGTTCAAGACGCCTATTTTTAGCCGGCTTAGTGAAGCGTGGGGAACAACGGTTGTACCCAAAGAAAGAACATTCCAGTTCCCAGGGGAATAAGTAGGTTATCCAAGTCTTTGATCGGCAAGGCTTCAAGAACTGTGGCAACCAAGGCGGTGGCAAACGCTAGGCCAGGCTGACGAGTCAGGGCCAAAACCACCACAAAGACCGCAATAAAGGCCGCAAGACTACCTTCTAAGGTTTTTCCGCCTGTCAGAGGAAGCTTAACCCGACCAAAAAGCTTTCCAGCCAAGCTTGAAAGGCCGTCGCCAAACGCCAAGGCGTAAATACCCACGGCCGAAGCGGGTTGAGGGTACAGCATCAAACACACCAGCGCACCCAGCCCCAAGGTCACGGGGCCTAAGACCGCTTTGTTGCGGTCACGATCCCGCGAGGCCAAGCGGGTAACCAATGAAATCACCGCCACTTCACGGCCCTGCAGCCGCAAAGACTCCGCCAGGCAATAAACAACAAGTCCGCTAGAAAGCAGAACAACGGTCACCACAAAATTGGCTTGCGCCAAGGTCGGGGTTAAAGCAATCAGCACATGAAGTCCCTTGCGAAGAACTTCTGTTCGTATCTCACGCTCCCTACGACTGTGTCCCACCATGCGAACTTGTTCCATGACGTTTCACCTCTTTTGCCCTAGATAGATGCAAATCTCGTACCAATTCATAAGCATTTTGGCAACGCACAGCGTAAGCTATGAAACACCAACAAGTTACTGTCTTCTGCCCTCCTCAAGAGCCCCCCAGGCCGCTCGGGATGCGCCCCCCCTAGTGTCTTTATTATCATACAGCGATCACGCAGAATTGTACAAAAGGTCAGTTTGCTTTTTCCAAGGAGCGAGGTTAGAATCCCAGAGGAAAGCGTCATGAAACTGCACAACCTTCTGAATGAAGCCTGGATTCTCTTGGACCGCCCCATTGCCACCAAAGAAGAAGGCATTAGCCTCTTGGTAAAGACTTTTCTGGCCCAGAAACCCTTTCGCCGGACTTCGAAAGACTTAGAAGCCCTCTTGAGCGAACGCGAAGCGTTGGGAGGAACGACCTTTCCCACCGGTATCGCCGTTCCGCACGCACGACTCGACGAGCTCGATGACGTCATCATTTTGATTCTTCGTCCTAGTCACCCCCTCCCTGACCCGATAGCTCCCATTCGCCTGATCACTCTTATGCTCGTGTCGCAGGGAAAACCAGGCCGCTACCTCAATGCTCTGGCGGGCTTTCTTAAGCTTTCACAAAAAGCTGAGGTTTTTGAAGCCCTCTTAGCCGCCCCTAATGTGGGCGAGTTTTTGACTATCCTGACTGACTATGATTATTCTCTCGAAAAGATAACAACGGTAGAAGAAATCCTTCCTGCCGAATCGCCGTCTATCTCGCCCGACGCCACCATTCACGATCTTATCGACCTTTTTTATAAAGCCAACGCCAGTTATGCCCCTGTGGTCGACGAAGACGGTCATGTGGTGGGCGAGATCTCCCTGGCGGATGTTTTGCAGGCGGCTTTTCCCGGGGACACCTCGTCGTGGGGCAATTTAAAATTTCTGCGGTCGTTCGAGCCCCTGGAACGCTTGGCCGAACAAGAGGAATCTATTCACGTCCGTGACCTGATGAAACCAGTGACCTTTGGCTGTTCGCCCACCACCCCGGTGGGCGAGGTTACCTTCGAGTTTCTGCAAAAACAGCGACGGCATTGTCCGGTGGTTCGCGGCCGACAACTGGTTGGCGTGTTGAGCATCATGGATATTCTTAACAAGGTGATCCGAGGATGACCCCCTTATTAGGAATCCCCGGGGCGGTGGCGGCGCTTTTTGTATTTTTGGCAGTAGGCATTTTCAGCGCGCAGTCGCGCCGAGAACTCCTCCCCCTAGGGCTTGGTGCCTTGTTCTTGCTGGTCTTTACCGCCTTTGACCCTCACCCGTGGCTAAAGGATATTGATCTCAACTTGCTACTCACCGTACCCGCCTTAGCCATCTTTGCCGTCCTATTGCACCGCACGGGCCTGTCGGGGTTCCTTGCGGTGAAAGCCGTCAAGCTTACTCAGGCGCAACCGCTCCCCCTCCTCTTTTTGACTGCGCTAGGGCCCTTTGCCCTGGCTGTGTTTCTTGGCTCAGGAGCGGCTTTGGCCCTAAGCCTTCCGGTGACGTTTTTTCTTGCCGCCGAGCTAGGCATACCAGTAGCACCTTTTTTGACCTCACAGATCCTGGCCACTAACGTTGGCTCGCTCTTTTCGGCGGTAGGCTCGTCAGCGGGCCTGATTGTGTCTTCCGGCTTGGGTCTGTCTTATGGAACGTACCTTGGCGTCTTGTGGCCCTACGCTGTGGCCGTCCTGTTGGTAAGCCTCGCTCTGTTTCCGCTCTTTTGGGGCAAGGCCTTTCGGGTTTCGAATGAACGCAAAGCTCGGGTTCTCGAATACGATACCCACCTTGTTCTTTCCGAGCCCGTCCTTTTATGGCGCGCCTTAACGGTCTTGGCCGGGGTAACCGTGCTTTTTGTTCTTAGTTCGGTGTTTTCGTGGGGTTTAGCTTTACCGGCTTGGCTTGGCGCCGCCGCGTTGTTGCTTGTAGCCCCTTCGTCAGCGAAACCCGCAAATGGCTTGGCAACCGAGGTGATGACTCAAGCAAGACTTCCCTTTTTGGTGGGACTCGTAGTTTTCGCCGAAGCCCTCAAGCTGTGCGGGGTTGCGGGTGCCGTCGGTCAGCTTTGGGCGCACGGTAGCCAGGGCGCCGGCGGGGCTTGGCTTACCCTGGTGCTTTCTGGCACGTTGGCGGCAGTCACCGACCCCACCCCGCTTTTGGTCGCGGCCGTTCCTACCCTCAAAGCGGCCTTCGCCTCACTGGCTCTGCCGTCTACCAAATGGGCGAGCGAGCCCCAGGCCCTGGGGCTCTGGTTACCACTGGTACTCGGTTCCACCCTTGGTTCTGGGGCCCTGCTAGGGGGGCTTTTCTCGCACACCCTGGCTCGGCAGGCTCAGCAGAGCAAGGTCGAACTACCCCGCAAACAGCTCGTGATGCCCAGCCTTTTGGTGACAGGACTCCAGCTAGCCACTGTAGGAGTTTTGTTACCCCTTTTAGGGCAGGGCCGGTGAGGTGAAACACCCATGACGCTAGAAAGCCTCCTGAACCCCCATTTAATTTTTTTGCAGACGCCCCTGCGGTCAAAAGAAGAAGCCATCCATTTTCTTCTTGAGCAGGTGATCCGCTATCACCGGTTGCAAGGTCGACGCGACGAGCTAGAACGCTTGCTGCAAGAACGCGAGACCCTGGGCGGTACCACCTTCCCCTCAAAACTGTGCGTACCTCACGCTCGGATTCCCCAGTTTGCTGACATGATTGTCGCTGTTGCGGTTCCCACCAAGAGCTTTTTGGCCGAAGGTATGGAGGTACGGCTGGTCGTGCTTCTCTTGACCTCCGAGGATAACCCCAAGATTTACTTGAACACCCTTTCGTCGGTTGCAAAAATCTCGATGAAAAAAGAAGTCATGGCGGCTCTTTTAGCCTGTCGGTCTCCGCAAGCATTTCTCAAGCTCGTAGGGCAACAGCGGTTGTTGGTTCAAACCGAACCCCTTGCCGGCGATTTTGCGCGCGCCCTTTCACCGGTAGCCCCTACTCTGCTACTTACCGAAGCCGCTCAACTTTTGGCTGAGGAGAACACTTCTCTGCTCGTGGCCACCGATGCCGAGCAAAAGCCTTTAGGCGGCCTTTCTGCGCAAGATATCTTAAATATTGCCTTACCTTCGCTGGCGGGCACCAACCTTCAACCCGCGTTTCTTCATCAGCCCGCTTTTTTTGACAACTGGCAACCGCCTGCCGAGCCGCTCGAAGCCTTTCTGCGGCCCCTCCCCACAGTATCGGACCAACTCCCCCTCAGCTTGCTCGCTTTAGCCTTTCAGCGATCCCCTGAGCCCCACCTCGTGGTCAATGCCCAAGGACAGCTCGTAGGTGTTGTCGAAAGCCGGGATGTGCTCAAAAAGATTCTCTGGGACTGAGCGCCACAAATCATGCCCCGAGTGCAAATACTTTCGTTCATGGGCAGATTCGGGAGTCTGAGGACGCCAAGGCTCGACAGTCGCCCTCAGCCCTGTTGCCAGCTGATATACCAGGGCCCATTCTTGGGCGTAAACAAGCCAGTTCGTCCGCAGTTCGATAGCCAAACCGCAAGCTAAAAGGCTGGGCAGGACCGGGTGTCCTGACCAACGCCGCCCTAGGTGCTCCGGTTTAGGCCAAGGGTTGGGGTAAAGCAGGTATTGCCGTTCAAACCGCACCCCGGCCTGAGCGGCTAAAAGCCAAAAATCTACTAAATCGGCGCGCACGTAGACTAAGTTTTCAGCCTTGTCCCGAGGAGTTTTTGCCAAACGGGCTTCGGATTGGTCGACACCCACTACCAAACGATCGGGGTAGCGTTTTGCGATCACAGCTGTGCTTTCGCCCGTTCCACAACCCGCATCAAGGTGGCACGGCTGGTTCGGCTTCCACAGCTTGGCAAAGGCTTCAAAAGCTTGACGGCTATGGTCTGCGGGGGGTTTACGAAACGGTTGGGCCAGGTGGCGGCTTGCAAGTTCCTCAAGCCGTGCATGCGGTTGAGTCTGCCGTGAAGTGACCGGCCGCGAGTTCCCCTCAGGCAAAAGACTCTGTGACGCCATCAACCCTCCTTTCTTACGGTTTAGTTTAGGATACCTTGCGACTTTTGACCAGAATAAGCTTGACTAGATATAATATTTTTACTATATATGAATAGGAGAGTGAACATGGCAAAGAAAATCTTGATCATTGGTGGTGTTGCTGGCGGCGCCACAGCGGCGGCTCGCCTACGGCGCCTGGATGAAACTGCAGACATTACCGTCCTAGAGCGTGGCCCGTACGTATCTTTCGCAAACTGCGGCCTGCCGTACTTTCTTTCAGGCGACATAAAAAAACGTTCCCAGCTTCTTCTTCAAACCCCCGAAGGCTTTTGGAGCCGCTACCGTGTTGCCGTCAAAACGCAAACTGAGGCGGTCGAAATAAGGCCAGCAGAAAAACTCGTCAAGGCACGTGGCCCTGAAGGTGACGTTGAGTATAGCTACGACGCTCTGATTCTTACTCAGGGATCTAACCCCATCGTACCACCCCTTCCCGGAGTCAACCAAGAGCAGGTTTTTAAACTTTGGACAATTCCCGATATGGACCGGATTCAAAAGTTCTTGACCGAAAAAGCGCCCGCTACCGCCATTATTGCGGGCGGCGGCTTTATCGGCCTTGAAATGGCCGAAGCGTTTCATCACCGGGGCATCAAAACCACTGTTGTCGAACTTGCTCCACAAATCATGGCGACCATGGATAAAGAATTCGCCGCTGCCGTGCAAAAGCAGTTAGAAGCTGACGGTGTGGCTGTAAAAACCGGTGTCGGGCTGGCCTCAATTGGGTCTAAGACAGTTCAGCTAAGTGACGGCTCAGAACTTCCGGCCGATCTTGTCCTGCTATCGGTTGGCGTGCGTTCCGAGCTCACCCTGGCCAAGGCCGCCGGCCTGGCCATCGGTGCCGCCGGTGGCCTTCAAGTCGACGAGTTCCTCAGAACCTCTGACCCCAATATCTGGGCAGCGGGCGATATGATCGAAACCGTCAACCTGATCAGCGGAAAAAAAGCCCGCATCCCCTTGGCCGGCCCGGCCAACCGTCAAGGCCGCCTGGCGGCCACCAACATCGCCTCGACCTACCTACCCGGAGTCGCCGCTCGTCGGTACCGAGGGGCTTATGGCTCGTCCGTCGTCAAGATTTTTGACACAACGGCAGCCTCAACCGGACTGACCGAAAAAGCCGCTCGCGACGCAGGTTTAGCAGTAGGAACCTCGACGGTGCACAAGGGACACCACGCTGGGTACTACCCCGGTGCCGAAATCCTGAGTCTTAAGCTTGTTTGGGAAAAACCCTCCGGCCGCCTTTTAGGGGCCCAAGCGTTCGGCAAACAAGGTGTCGAAAAGCGTATCGACGCTTTGGCCGTCGCCCTGTTGGGAAAACTGACAGTGCAAGAGCTCGCCGAAGCGGACTTTGCCTATGCGCCCCCCTATTCGTCGGCAAACGACCCCATTAATATGGCAGCCTTTTCGGCTCAGAACGCTCTTGAGGGAGTTTGTCCCCTGACGACACCCGATCAGCTGTTGGCCCAACCCCTCACCTCGGAGGAGATCCTTTTGGATGTTCGAACGCTTGGAGAGCACGCCAAAGGTCATGCCGCAGGGGCTCTTCACCTTCCCCTCGACGAATTGCGCGACAATTTGGCCCAAGTTCCCGCCAAAAAGGTTCACGTCTATTGCAAGGACGGCTTTCAAGGCTACCTCGCTGTGAGAATTTTGAAGCAAAACGGCATTGATGCCGACAACATTGCCGGCGGCTGGACCAGTATGGTTCGGTGCGGCTGGGAGGAGACAAAATGAATCCAATTCTGGATAAAATTAAGAACGGGGCGCTTGTCCTCGATGTTCGAACCGTTGATGAGTTCGCCGACGGATCCTACCCGGGAGCCGTTAACATTCCGGTTCACATCCTCAGCGCTAAGCTGATGGATCTTGGCCCGAAAACGAGGCCGGTGGTCGTTTTCTGCGCTTCAGGGGCCCGCAGTGCCATGGCTGCCCAGATCCTTAAGAAAGCTGGTTGGGACGATGTGACCAACGCCGGCGGTCTGGACGACATGCCAGCCTAAGCCAAGGCTGGTGGACTGGGTCTGTTACAGGCTGAGCTTCCCTTCGCGCTGGGGCAAACTCACGCGAAGGGTGGTTCTCCCCGCCCCCGTCTGCATATCCACCTCGCCCTCCAGAGCCATGGTAAAGCTTTTAATCACAAAAGTACCCAAACCAAGGCCCTGGGGTTTTGAGGAACGCCACGCTTGAAAGAACTCCTCCCGAATATCAAACGGGACTTCACCTTCATTTTCTAAAACGATGTTCATGAGATCGCCTTCTAGGCTGACCCCCAACTCAATGGTTCCTCCCGAAGGGGAGGCCTCATAAGCGTTACGAAAAGCGTTATCCAAGATTCCCCATAAAAGGTTTTCTTTAGCCCACAAGGTCATGAGAGGGGCGGTTCCCAAGGGCAGGCCCTGCACGCGAAGGCGCGCCGAAACTCCCTTCAATTTGAGGGGCCGTTCATAGTCGTGCACAATTTGATCTAAAAGGTTGTTGATGATTAGCGGTTCGCGCTCCAGCTGGAACACGCCTCGGTGAATTCGATCCAAATCTTGAAGGTTGTCCATGAGGATCAACAGCTTCTGTCCCCGATCATAAATCGCCTGTGCCAGCTCGTGCAGTTCGGGAGTCCCTGGCGGCTCAAGCATCAAAAGCTGGGCTAAGCTGAGAATCCCTGAAACTGGGCTTTTTAGTTCGTTTTGCAGGACACGACTGCCGTGCTCGCCATCAAAAATCATAGACTCTCCTCTTGCCTATTGTCGATTCCGCAACGCAGTTTGACAAGGGGCTGTCCTTGAGCTCTGGCTGGATTAAATTGGTGTCACAATTCTGTTTTGTACTTCCCGAGGTTTCTAGCGTTCGCTAAGCTAAGAGCCATCAAGGGAGTTGAATAGTCATCAAGGTACATCATGGATGTCTACCAGACTATAAACCCCTGAAAAAAAGGGAGTGTTTCTATGAAATCGCTCAAGTTTCTTCCCCTCCTGGCCATGGCGTTCCTGGTGTTCGCTTGTGCCCCCTCAATCCCCCAGAAGGCTGTCGACGCCGCTAACGCCGCGTTTGCCGACGCTAAGGCGGCCATGGCCGACCAATACGCCCCTGATTCCTTCAAGGCGGCTTCTGATGCCAACGACGCCCTTCAGGCTAACCTTCAAAATAAAGATTACAGCAAGACCAAAGAACTGGCTCAGGCCGTTGTCGACGCTTCTGTCAAAGCCAAGGCCGATGCCGCTACCGGTTTGACCCAAGCCAAGACCGATGTTGCTCAGCTCCAGAAGGACATTGCCGCCGCTACTGTCCTGGTCAAGAAAGAATTGGCCAAGGCTAAACGCGCTGGTCGCCGTGCTTACAAGAAGCTCGATGTTAAGAAGGCCGAAGCTGACTTTTCCGCCGCGATTGCTACCGCAGACGATCAAGCTGATGTGACCGCCGGCAACTTTGCTGCCGCGAGAACCAAGCTGACCGCTGAAAAGGATGCTTTGACCACTCTGCAACAGACCCTCGAAAAGGCTGGCTTTAAAGCCTAAGATCTTTACGATCCTGGAATCCTAACGAAAAGAGCCCCGAACGGGGCTCTTTTTTTATGGGTTTTTAACGTTACCGAGCAACACCCATTAAAAGCAAAGTCCCAATCACCAAACCGGCACCGATGCGGTAATACCCAAACACCTTAAAGTTGTGGGTGGAGATGTACTTCATTAACCATCGGATGACACCCAGTGACACAACAAAACCTACGGCGGCGGCTAACAGAAAAAATGGCCAAAGGGCATGATCAAGGGTCTTTCCTTTCACCGCTTTGAACAATTCGAAGCCAGCGGCGGCCCCCAGGGTGGGAATAAACAGCAAAAAGCTAAAATTGGCTACCACTTTGCGTTCAAGACCAACTAAAAGGCCACCAATGATTGTGGCTCCCGAGCGGGAAACCCCAGGAATCAAGGCAAAGATTTGCGCGATACCAACCCAAAGAGCCTTGTGCCAAGGAATTTCTTCAAGATTGGTCACGGTAGCAGGTTTTGCCTTTCGACTTTCGACAATTAAAAAGACAATACCACCCAGGATCAGCGAAACGGCGACGACCCAGGGCGAAAAAAAGACAGACTTAATCTCATGGTTAAAAAAGAACCCGAGAATAGCGATAGGAAGAAAAGCTAAGATTAAGTTGCCAAACAAGCGACGAGCCTTGGGGTCAGACGGCAAACGTCCTAAAAGCCCCATGAGGTCACGAAAATAGTAGACGATGACGGCTAACACCGCCCCGAGTTGAATGAATAACGCCAAGGCATCCCGCGCCTGCTTGATCGCCTCGGGGCCTGCCAAGACCACGGTGCGGGGAAAGCCCAAAAAGGCTTCCAAAACAATGGAATGCCCCAAGGATGAAATCGGAAGAAACTCGGTGATTCCTAGCACGACACCCAGAATCACAGCAATTAGAAAATCCATGCTGACCTCGTCAAGTGAATTTGCGGCTGATCAAGCAGCCGAACGCCAGCATGACGGCCCGCAAGCCCTCGGTCAAGCCTCCCCCTTAGTGGGCTTTAGTGCGCCGGAGTGAAGGTCGCTAAGTGGTAATTGGGGTTCGTTAAAGTAAATTGCGCCACCGCACCCGGGGTAAGGTAGACCTTGTGGTCTGTTGTCACAAAAATTGCCTGCGCCCCCGGCAGAGACTCAATAAGCTTCATGCCCTTGTCCAAGCCCAAAATAAAGCAAGAGGTGGAAAGCCCATCCCCCAACTTAGTATCGGCGGGCATCAGCAAGGTGACTTGCATCAAGCCGCTTTGCGCGGGAGCGCCGGTACGAGGATCCATAATGTGGTGGTAGTATTTTCCATCTTGGACAAAGTACCGTTCATAAGGCCCGCTTGTTTCTACCACAAAGTTATAGCCTTCGACGATTCCCATGATAGAATCGCGGGGTGCCCCGTATTCGGGTGTTTGAAGCCCAACCCGCCATGGCACATGGCCGGGCTTGCTGCCTAAAAGACAAATTGAGCTATTTCCCATATTAAAAATGCCCACGCTGTCCCCGGCCGCTTTGGCAATGCGGACGGCTTCATCCATGGCATAGCCCTTAGCGATACCACCAAAATCCAGGCGCATCCCCGGTTTTGTTAAATAAACGGTTTTCTGCCCGGGGTTAATCACGATATCGTGCCAATTAACCAACGCTTTTGCCTTGGCAATTTGGTCAGCGCTGGGCACGTGAGGGTTGTTCCCCTCGACATTCCACAAAAAGGTTACCGGCCCAATCGTGGGATCAAAAATCCCATCAGTGAGTTGCGACATTCGCAAACTATTTTGAAGAACCCACAGCGTATCAGAAGAAACCTTCACAGGCGAAATCCCTGCGTGAGCCGAAATTTGGCTAATCTGACTGGTTGGCCGTTGAGCACTCATCTGTTGGTCGATAGTTTCCAAGCGTTGGAAAATTTGATCAAAAACACTGTTTGAGGTGTTTTGAAACAGCGTTATGCTGACCAAGGTGCTATACACCTCTTTTTGTCGCATCACCGGTTCGGGTGTCCCACAAGACACCAGCCCGGCACCCAGGAGCACCAAACCCCACCAATAACCTTTCATATTGGTCAGCATTCATGCCCTGCCGACCTTGGTCAAGCGGGAGCCTAAGCCTCAAGCGGGCAAAGACTGAGGCAAAGGGTTAGATATTTTTGCATGATGGGTTATACTATGGACAGAAGGGAATAGCTCATGACGAAAAAAAGTCTTGTACTTCTGTTTTTGCTAACCGGCTTGGGCACACTCTGGGCTCAGTCGAACGAATTTGAAGACCACTATTTGGCCGCGCCGCAGGCGGAGTTTTCAGGGTCAGTGTACTTAGTCTTAGCGGCTGCAGGGCTTGTCCCCGCCGATGCCACCCCTCAAGTCGCCCTCAACAAGCTCAAAGAGCTGGGGTGGAACGTAACGCCATCGGCAAAGGGAATTACCTATGGTGAGTTCGCCCTGCTCGTGATGAAAGCCTTTAATATCCCCGGCGGTATCATGTACCATTTCTTTCCGACACCGCGCTATGCCGCCCATGAACTGACCTATAGAGGGGACGGGGATTCCCGCTGGGACCCTGACCATCTTCTGTCTCCCGACGAAGCCCTACGAATTTTGAACGCTGTAATGGGGTCGAAGGAGGGCCGCTCATGAAAATCAGGCTACAAAGTTTTGGCCTTGCCGCTTGTTTGCTAGGTTTGGCGGTACCGCTCTCGGCCCTGGACTATGGGGTAACTGTCGAAAACCAATCCGCCGTTGTTCAACAACTGGAAAACGCCTTTACGCAATATGATAAAGCCGCTATTTGGTTAAGAACCGACTTGGGCCCTAACTTTCGCTTCGCCGGTCAGTTAAGCGGAAACCTTTGGAGCTACACCCCGCATTTGTATGCGGATTTCGATCAGCTCAGTCTGACCGGGACCTTTACAGACCTTCCCGGCCCCCGTTTGCTTCAAGTTCGGTTGGGCCGATTCTTCTACGCCGACCCCTCCCAACGAATTGTGGCACAAACTCTTGACGGTCTTCAGTTAGCACTCTCGTACCCCTGGGGAGAGTTTGAGGCCACGGCAGGCTATACCGGTCTCATCAACAAGTATTACGCCGACCCGTTGATGAGCAAAGACGATTACGCCGACTACTTAAGCAACACCGACCTTTTTGCCAGCCCCCGCCTGATCAGCGCCCTTACGGTGAGGTTTCCCGAGCTGTTTCTGCGCCAGACTCCCGAGCTCACCATGATTACGCAGACTGACTTAAGGCCGCTTTTCCAGACGCTTCCCACAGAAGGCACCAATACTCAAGCCCCCTCGGGTCAAGGCGGCGCGGTAGACACCCAATACTTTGGGGCTAAAATGTCAGGCCCTTTGGGGCTCGAGAACTTGTTCTACTCGGCCGCAGGTTACCTGGGAACGGGCCGCCTGTTAACTTGGGAAAACGTCTCGACCGCAGTTTCACTTTCGGGGACAGCCTATGTCGCCGAACCGATGCTGAGCGGCATGGTTGATGGGTCGGTGATGTACTTTGCCCCACAATGGGCTCACTCGTCTTTAACCTTGCGGTATGTTTGGGCCTCGGGCGATGACTCACAAACCACCTACTTCGAGGGCAACACCTCGGGAACGTCGACCTCCTTCCTGCCCATTAATGGCGAGCCCCTCGGTCTTGTCTTTGCCCCCCAGGCAAGCAACCTTTCTGCCTTTGAAGTGGCCCTGACAGCAAAGCCCTTTGCTGAACAATCTGGCCTGACAAAAACCTTGGAACCAAGCTTGAATGTTCTTTTCTACAGCAAACCCAACGCTGGGCCCTTGTCGGTTCTGCAAACCAACGCCGCCTTGGCCGCCGGCTTTTTGGGAACAGAGGTCGATGCCACCCTCAATTGGCGACCCACCTCTGACCTAGGGCTTTCTGTTCAGTACGGTTTCTTTCAAGCCCAACCAGAAGTGCTAACTACAAAGTACAACTTCTGGTATCTGGGCCAAGTGCTTGCTTCGTTTAGTTTTTAGATCGCGTTAGTCGAATGAGGAGGATCTTATGAAATGGTGGCTGGTTTTTATTACAAGCATTGCCTTAGCCGTTCCCCTAACTGCGCAAGAGGCTGTTATTGCTAGTTATTCAGGTTTTGTTGAAGTCAAAGCCCCTGGGGCAAGTTGGACGCCCGTTCATACCGGCATGGTGATTTCTGCTGGAACAATGATCTCGACGGGTTTTCATTCGCGTGCGGAGCTGAACTTAGGAACCGCAACCATTTCGCTTCAACCGTTGACTCGGCTGAGCCTTCAAGAGCTGGTCAGACGCGGCGGGTTTGTCCGCACCAACTTAGCCCTACGGATTGGGCGCATCCATGCGGAAGTCAAAACCGCCAAGGGACTGAGTCAAGATTTTGAAGTCCACAGCCCCATTTCAACCGCCGCTGTTAGGGGTACGGGGTTTATCTTCGACACTCAAACCCTTACGGTTCTGCATGGTCTGGTTGCTTTTAGCAACCGGCTGAACCTGCAAACCCTGGTAGGTGCCGGCGAGCACAGCACCCTAGCAGGGTTACGCTTCCCCGAAAGTTCTCGCCACGCTTTTGAACGAGAAACTCGTACCGAGATTCGAACCAATCCCGAGCGACACCGCTTTGGGCAACACACCGAGAACCTTGGTCACGGTTCGCTGAGTGTTAGCTTTCAGTAACGTTCCTAGCCCCTAAGGAGGCCTGTTATGAAAAGAATTCTGTTTGCTCTTGCGGTTCTTGCTATACTACTCAGCAGTTGCTCGTCGCCCTTTGGCGCTTCATCGACCTCTGGCATAACTTTTACCATTCCCACGAGTTCTCTGGCATTGCCACCATCGACGACATCTGCGCGCGTGGTCACGGGGAATGAAGCCCGGCTTTGGCTGTACGATGGGACAACGCCGTACCCCAATGGGCCCCAAGTCTATTGGTCTGCCCCCTTTGCCCCTGGGACCAATGCCTCGGTCACAATTAACGGTGTTCCCGACGGGGCCAACTATCATATCGTGGTTGCCGTGGGAACTCTCGCCTCCGCAGGGGGAGGTTTCACACCCACCGCCTTTGCCAGCTCGAACCGCTTTACCATCGCTTCGGGTGCCACAACGTCGGTCAGCTTAAGCCTGAAAGATATCTCGGCTAGCTATGTCTATGCTCCCCTGTCTGGTGCCGTGAGTGTTGAAGAACTCAACGGAGACCTCTACGCGGCGGCCAATAGCCTTAATGGGAATACGGTGTTCTACACGCCCACGCCCCTCACGGCTACCAACCTTACAAGTGCAGGAACAACACCAGGGGTCATCCGCTCGCTTAGCGACGGCTATGCCCTTTCAGGGACGTCTACCATAACGCCCTTTTTGTTGGTCAACACGGCACAGGGCGTATACCAGCCCACTTTAACGGCCCCTTCAACGGGAGCACTTTCAGGCCTCGTAGCGCCAACAACGTCACCACAACCGGATGTCACCTGGTCTGGAGCGGCCAGCTGGTCGGTTTCTGGAGTTCCCTTCTCGGTTTACTTCTATAGCTCGTCGAGCGGACAAGCCTTTTCACTGGGTGGCTTCTATACTGACCCAACCAACCCTGCAACAACCGCGCAGTGGCAAACAGTCAACGTCAGCAACCTGACAGGCATCAACGGCAACCCGCTTCTAGACTTTGCCTTGACCACAACCGGCTCTACGACAAGCCCAACCGTTTATGCCTTTTTTGCTACCCGCCTGGTGGGGACTGTCAGGGTTGATTCCACTTGGTTGACAACCAAAATTCAATTAGCAGACCTCTTTGGAGGCAAGTACTTCAGCTATGTCCCGTCGGGGATCCCGTTGGTTCAAGCTCTGGGGATTGCCCCCGACACCTTAGCAGGCACACAAACCCTGTACCTCGGTACTGCTGGTGGGGCCTACCAAATCGCTGATGCCACGGCAACAACCTTGACACCCCCCATGCTTGTTAATGGAACACAGGGCATTGATATTCGCCGTATCGTTACCGACGCTGCCGGGGATGTAGCCTTCTATTCGCCCATCGAGCTCTTTGTTCAGCCCGTCGGCAAACCACTGCTTCGACTACCTTTTGTTACCAATTCCGTCGGGGTAATCCATGATGTGCGCTGGAGCCCATCGACCAGCGGTACGCTCTACATTGCGGGCCAGAACGGTGTCGCTCAGTTAGCTGTAGGGGCATTGGAGTAACCGCGAGTAACAGCGGCGAACCGTCAGATTTTTACACCCGCCTTTTCATCAGAATTTCATCAACTTCTGACACGAGCCCCCTAGTTCGGGGGTTCGTTTTTTTGGCAAATTCTTAGCCATCATGAAGCGCCAGTTCCGAAGCAACTGCTTGATCGAAGCCCTGAAACAGGCCCAGGAAGGGATCTACGTTGTTTTTCCGTGGGAGTACCCCCGGGGTCTGCACTTCTTTTGGAAGGCCCAGGGGCGTTACTTTGACTTTTGTGGAAAATTGCGGGGCAACCTTTTAGCCCGACTCTTATTTTACTTTCGCGGGCATATTCGCGAGTTATCCCCTAGTCATGAGTTGGTTCGTAAAGGGCGTCGCTTGTTTTGAGGGGTGGATTCTCTAGAGTCTAGAATTGAACGCGCGTCGAAAGGTCCGCCCCCCAGAAGCCGGTTGCGAGGTTGTATTGCCCCGACACCAGCAAGCGTAAAACGAACAAGTTGATATCCAGACCGCTGGTAACAATCGGTGCCCAATTCGCCAGCCGTACGCTGGCCGAGGGCAAAAGCGCAGAGCTGTTTGTTGCTGTCACGGTCGCCGTTAAATTGGCGCTGGCATCGTAACTCGCGTTTTGATACCACAGGGCCGCATTGATAAAGGGCGTGACAAAAAGCAAGTCTTTCGAGACAGTTACGTCTACCCCCAAGGAGTTGACAGTGGTAACCGCCGCAAAATTGCCCGAAATAACGACGTTCTGCCCAGCCACCAGTTGTTGAAAGTTGTTGAGAGTGACCGCTAAATCGAGGTGCGAATAGCTGTAACCCACCCCGGCCGAAACTGCGGGCGTCCAGCCCTGATCTTCTAAAAGACCTCGCCTCAGACGAACCACGAAGTTGCCGGCGTCTAGACTTCCCGACGCATTGCTACCTTGCAAGGCGACATCCATAAGCGCCTGCCCTACGGACTGCGGCAGATAAAACCCTGCACCCAGCAGTTCCAACTTCCACGGAAGAGCCACACCTGCAGCGAGTTTCACGGTAGGGTACGGCATGATGTTTGCCGAGAGGTCATACAGATCACGCCCTAGGCCGCTGGAGGGTACAAATGAGTTAAGCAAACTCTGGATATCGAGGGTATTCCAGTCTGTTTCGTTACGAAATTTGAGCAAGCCGTTCGAAACCACGGCCCCTGCCGTTAAGCTGATAAAAAAGTGCGATTTTCCTAGGGTAGCCTGCCCAATCCCCACCCCAGAAAGATCGTTCTGCTGGATAGTAGGGACGATTTCTTCACCTAAATTAAAGAGAACATGTGAGAAGTCGTTCTGAAGACCACTGAAGGGTTGGGACTGGGCAAACGCCGGAATCAGAGCTCCCAATAACGACCACAGCACAAAGGCTGACTTTTTCATATTCCCTCCGCTTTGTTTAATCATAGCGCAAAAACCCCAGATTTTCTATTTTGCGGTCAAGTTAAAGACGCCATCCCAGTTTTCGGCGGGTTGCTTATGTTGAAAATCCACACACCGTTTTCTAAAGAACAGCGAAGGTCCATCATGCGGGTCTAACTGAAGGACCTCTAAAAACCCCTTCTCGGCTCCAGACCAGTCCTTGGCCTCAAAACGAAGCAAGGCCGCGTGAAAAAGCTCTACCTTTTGCTTTTGCACGTCGGTTGCGGCCGAGGTCTCCTCAACAATTTCGTACAGGCGAACCGGATTGCTGATCCCCACCACCCGAACGCGGTCCAGCTGACGCGTCAGGAACTCGCCGCCCAGCTGTTGGCAGGTTGATTCCCCCGTCAAAACTCCGGTGCCATACTGTTTATTGACGCCTTCGAGCCGACTCGCGAGGTTAACGGCGTTGCCCATGATGGTGTAGTCCATCTTTTTTACAGTACCCATGTTCCCAACGACCATTTCACCAGAATTCACGCCGATCCTCGTCACCAAGGGGCGCGGACTCAGTTTATCTTTTAGGATATGCTCATTGAGGGGGCCTTCGGCACGTTTCATGCGAACGGCAGCCAAGGCCGCGCGACGAGAGTGATCGGACAGATCAACCGGGGCTCCAAAAAAGGCAATTATGGCATCACCTTCATATTTATCAATGGTTCCTGACAAGTCTAAAACGATATCACTCATGGTGGTCAGGTATAGGTTTAACAGCTTGACTAGATCTTCGGGGTCAAGAAGTTCCGAAATGGATGAAAACCCTTGAATATCGGTGAATAAGGCCGAAAGTTCTTTTTTCTCTCCGCCGAGTTTTAGTTTCTCGGGATTGTCTAACAAATCGCTGATAACGGCCGAGGACAGATAGTGTCCAAAGGCAGTTCGGTAAAAGGACTTTTCTTTTTCGATCGAGAGGAACTGTGTCATTGCTAAGGCTAAAAAGGTGGCAAAAACCATCAGGACAGGGGCAAGAATGGGAATATAGAGGCCCACGAGCACAAAGATCAGTAAGCTTACCGCAACAATCAACACAACAACAGCAAAGCCCGAGATGACCAAGGTTCCGGGCTTACTTCGCCTCACCCGAAAAGCAAGTCCCAAGGCCAGCAACGCCCCCAGCAAGACCGACAACCAGCCGGGCGACTCTGAAAGAAATTGCCCCGATAAAATCGTATTCACGACCGCGGCATGGGTACCGACGTTCATATACTTGTTATCGAACGGGGTCACCCCAAGGTCCGTGGTTGACGTTGCTGTATTACCAATGATGCAAAACGAGCCGGAAAGGGCTTTTTGCAATGTAGCTCGTAAATCCAGAATTTTGTCTAAGATAGCCCGTGTATCGTGAAAAATCTTCTGTGCATCCTGCCGAGCTCCTTGCATTTGGGCCGTTTGGTCGGGGGTAATGCCCGGGGTTGCCAAGGCTGCGTCGATATCGGCCATCAGCCGCTGTTCTGCATTGCCTTCCAAGAAATCCTTAGCATTTTGAAAAAACTTAACCCTCGTCTCAGCATAAGCCGTCATGGCCGAGGGGTCGCCAGAAGAAAGAGCTTTTTGCCGCATGGTCTGGGCGTCTTGATAGCCCTGCAAAAAGTTAGGGTCTGCCGCATAGGCCAAATAGCCGGCCTGTTGCATAGCTTGCAGGTTATCCATCAACGCTTGTTCTTGAACTTGCGGCAATAGCAGATCATAGAACGGCAAGTGACGAAACGATTTGTCAAAGCTTTGGTGAGGCCAGTTGATCAGCATCCGCGAGTTTGCGTCTAGCGGAATGACAATATCCTTGGTCACTCCCTGCCAGTGAGCCTTTTTCAGTACCAAATGATGAGGGTAGGCGAGAATCTGCGGGTTGCCCAGCTCTGAAAGCAAGGCCACAAAACCCAACTGCGCAAACTCATGGCCGTGATAGCTTTCAAGAAGGTCAATGCGACGCCTGACTCCATCACGGTCAACATGAACGCTAGGAAAACCGGCGCCTTCTCCTTGACTCAAAATCGGCCAAATCGAAGGACGAATGTCGACGGTAGGCCGGTAAAACCCGTTCAACGCGGTGACATCCTTTAAGCTAAAGTGGTCTATCGCTTTTTGCCTCAAGGTCTCTGAGACACCTGGGTCATGATAGCCTAAGGTGTTGATGGTAAAAAAGGCGTGCCCAAAGACCTTGGCTGCCTGCCCTAAATAATCGTCATTATTCCGTGTTAGGGTCGAGACCTTGTCCAAAATATGTGCCTGAGTCTGCTGACTCAGAGTGTCGAGCTGGCTAATAAAGGGCCCCATCTGGCTGAGGGGAAGCTGATGTTGCTTGACGGCATTTAACAAGTCGGTGGCGTTGCCGCTGATCGATGAAAAGCCCGCCTTAAGTTCATCGGGTAATTCCTGGGTCAAAACGTCCGAATTCACGTGCAAGGGACTCTTTTCCGTGTACTCGATATCAAAGACCGCATTAAGGGCACCGAACTCCTTCAAGACAACCAAGGCATCGGCCATCTTGTCGCGGCTCCAAGGCCAGGTACCCTCTTTGGCAATCGAAGAGTCGTCTATCTCTAAAAACAAAAGCGAGGGGTCTTGAGTCACCGACGGTTTTACACTAAGAAATAGGTCATACAGCCGACGTTCAACCAACGAAAACGGCGTAAAAAGATACAGAAGCGTGACGACTGCTATAGCAATGAGGGGGGTGGCCCAAAAAGGCCAGCGCCGTGAGGCGGATTCGCGCTTTTTCATCAAAACTCCTGTCCTTTAAAATAGGTTAAAATAGGTCACCTTTTTTAGTATAGGTCATCTGTTGGAAAACCCGCCAGGCCGTCTGCCGTAAAGCTTCGGCACCGGGGCTAAGGCTGGAGGCGTCCCGAAAGGCCACTAACAAGGTCCGGGACGGCGCCGGTTCAGCGATCGGCCGGTACACCAAGCCCGGACGGCACACCATACGGGGGACAAGACTGACTCCAAGTCCTGCTTCTACCAAGGCCTGCACCGTACCAATTTCATCACTTTCGTAGACAACGAGAGGCTCTACCCCCCGACTCGCCAACGCATCAAGAACGATTTGGCGAAACCCGTGGCCGCTTTTCATTAAGATAAACGGTACCGCTACCAATTCCGTCAAGTCCAAAAGGCCCGGGTGCGCCAAGACGTGTCCTGGCGCAAAGGCCGCCAGTAGGGGGTCGCGAAAGAGGGTCTGAGCCTCCATTCCTGGTCCCAGACCGGCTTCATCCATCAGCACGAGGTCAACTTCGCCATCGCGGAGGGCCTGGGCTAAGGCCGGTGACGATCCTTCACGCAGATGAACGGTGATATCCGGGTACTCCGCCTGAAATGCTTTCAAAAGCGGCGGTAGCAAGTAGGCACCAGTGGTCGGCAAACACCCCAAGGTCACCAAACCCCTCTGGTGACCGGCTAGCTCTTCAAGCTCCTGCCGCCCTGCTTCTAGCTGCCGCAGAGCTTCGGCAGCCCGAGGCCGAAACAAAACGCCCCGCGCAGTGAGGCGGGCACCACGACGCGAACGCTCAAATAAGGCTCCGCCTAGCTCCTCTTCAAGCTTCGCCAACTGAGCTGACAGTGACGGTTGAGAGACGTGGCAAGCCAGAGCCGCCCCTGTAAAGGTGCCGGACTGGGCAACCGCCAAAAAGTACTTCAGTTGGTGGACTTCCATAGTTTTTCCCTATGTCTGCGATAGAAACAATATCTTTTACAAATACACCATAACACATTATTCTCAAATTAACTTAGTAAGGAGGTCAGAGATGGCCAAGCGCACTCTGTATAACAAGGTGTGGGATGCTCACACCGTCACGACCCTGCCCACCGGGCAGACCCAGCTGTTCATAGGGCTTCACCTCATTCACGAGGTCACCAGTCCTCAAGCGTTCGACATGCTTCGTGAACGCGGTTTGAAAGTCGCTTATCCCCAGCGGACCTTCGCCACCATGGACCACATCGTCCCAACCCGCAATCAAAAACGCCCCTTTACCGACAGTGAAGCCGAACAAATGATGCAGGCGATTGAAGTCAACACCAAAGAGTTTGGTGTCAACTTTTTTGACTTTGCTTCGGGGCGTCAGGGCGTAGTTCACATCATCGGGCCTGAACTGGGGCTCACCCAACCAGGCCAAACCATTGCCTGCGGTGACTCGCACACCTCGACTCATGGAGCCTTCGGCACCTTGGCGTTTGGTATTGGTACCTCGCAGGTCCGTGACGTTTTAGCGACCCAATGTTTGGCCATGGACCCAATGAAGGTTCGCCGCATCGAAATCAACGGTCAACTCAAAAGCGGGGTCACCCCCAAGGATGTCGCGCTTTACATTATCAACCGTTTGGGCGTGAAAGGCGGGTTGGGCTACGCCTACGAGTATGCCGGCGAAGTGTTCGACCGCATGAGTATGGAAGGACGCATGACCGTTTGTAATATGTCCATCGAAGGCGGAGCTCGAGCCGGCTACGTGAACCCCGATCAAACCACGTTTGACTACCTCAAGGGGCGTGAGTACTCTCCGCGGGGGCAGGCCTGGGAAGCGGCTTTAGCTCGTTGGAAAGCCTTGGCCTCGGATGCGGATGCCGAATACGACGACGTCGTGCGTTTCAACGCCCAAGATATCGAACCGATGGTAACCTGGGGCGTCACGCCCGGACAAAGTGTGGGGGTTCTTCAGCCTCTGCCCGCGCCGGCAACCATTGCCGATGCTGGGGAACGACAGTCCTTAGAGCTGGCTTACCAACACATGAAACTCCAACCCGGCCAAAAGCCTGGCGAAATTGCCATTAACGTGGCCTTTATTGGTAGCTGTACCAATGGCCGTATTGAAGACCTGCGGGCCGCCGCTTCGGTCGTCAAAGGTCGTCATGTTGCTAATGGGGTCGAAGCCTTTGTCGTCCCAGGGTCGATGAAAGTCCGTGAACAGGCGATGAAAGAAGGTTTGGACAAAGTGTTTCAAGAAGCCGGCTTTGAATGGCGGTTAGCCGGTTGTTCGATGTGCTTAGCCATGAATCCTGATCAGCTCAAAGGCGACCAGATTTCGGCCTCTTCGAGCAACCGCAACTTCATTGGACGTCAGGGTAGCCCCACGGGCCGTACCCTGTTGATGTCGCCCGCCATGGTAGCGGCGGCGGCGATCGCTGGGCACGTTGTGGACGTGCGAACATTCTAAACGAGGGTAAACGTATGTCGAAAGTCGTTACAATTCAAGGTCGAGCCGTTCCCGTGGTCGGGGACGATATTGATACCGACCGTATTATTCCGGCCCGGTATCTCAAAGAAATTACCTTTAGCCGAATGGGCAATTATCCCTTTTACGACGAGCGGTTTAATGCCGACGGTTCGCTTAAGAACCATCCTTTTAACCGACCCGAATACCAGGGAGCTTCAATTCTGGTTGGCAATGTGAACTTTGGGTGTGGCTCGTCCCGCGAACACGCCCCACAATCGCTGGTCCGCTGGGGCATCAGGGCTCTGGTCGCCGAGAGCTTTGCCGAAATCTTCGCACAAAACTGCGTGATGCTGGGGACTCCTGCAGTCATCGCCTCAAAAGAGGATGTAGCTCGTTTGCAAAAACTTGCTCAAGAGGCGCCGCAAACGGAGTTCACTTTGGACCTTGCCGCGATGACGGTCAAAGCAGGTTCCCTCAGCGTTCCTGTGCAATTGGCGGACACCCGTCGCAAGGCCCTGATGGAGGGCACCTGGGATAGTACAGGGCTTTTGTTGGCCAATGCCGACAAGACCAAAACTGTTGCCCAGCGGCTTGGGTACCTGAGCTAAGTTTGCCTATTTTTTTACGTTTTTCGTGAAATTCTGCTTTCTGTACTATACTGAAGAGTACGGAGACCGAAAAGGATGAAAAACTCTGGTTCCGAGTCTGGTTCGCCGTTCTTTCATGAACGGCGGCCGGGCCTTGCCGGCTTCTTGTGGAAGCTCGATGAAAATCGTTGGGAAACCTCCTCGGAACTAACAGAGCTTTTGGGTTTAACACCTGATACTCCCCGTGACCGTTCGGGGTGGCTTTCGTTGGTTGAACCCAGCCATCGCGAGCTTGTAGCAAGCTGTCTCGATAAGGTTCGTGAAAAAGGGTTGCCAAGCAAGGTCCCGATTGAATTAGAATACCCCGTGCGACGCCCCCGCGATGGTCACCTTCTTTGGGTGCATTGTCAGGGTCAGGTGGCCGGTCAACCCTCACACCGGCTTTTCAACGGTCTGGTCATCGACATTACTGAACAACATCATCAAACCGAAGCGCTCCGCCGGATGACGAGGCTCTACAATGCCTTAGCCCAAGTCAATCAAAAGATGGTTCGTCTAAAAGACCGCGACGAGCTTCTGGTCGATGTTTGCCAAACCATGGTCGAGGTCGGACAATTTTCTATGGTCTGGATTGCCTGGGGCGGCCCGGGCTTACCACAGCTTGAAACAATAGCCTCATACGGTGACACAAATGGTTTTTTAAAACGAAACCATGCCCGAAGCGACGAATCGGCGGCTAAACAGGGTGTTGTTGGCCCCGCCATCCGCACTGGGACCTCCCAAGTCATCAACGACGTTGCGAACGACCCTCGAGCGCTCCCCTGGCGCGACGAACTATTGGCTTCGGGCTTTGCTTCGGTGGGGGCCTTTCCCCTGTGGTGCGGGCACGACGTTGTGGGGGCCCTGGTCGTAAAGTCGGCCGAGCTAGATGCTTTTGCTGACGAAGAAATTGCTCTTTTAAAACAAACCGCTGCCGACGTGTCGTTTGCCCTCGACCACCTTACCCTGAACCAAGCACGCGATGCGGCGTATGAAGCGCTGCGGCTCTCGGAAGAAAAATACGCCCTAGCCTTTCGCCAGAGCCCCATGGCCATCCTCATCACCCGGATTACCGACGGCCAGTACCTTGAAGTCAATGAAAGTTTTGAACGGATCCTCGGGTGGTCTCCCCAAGAAACTCTGGGGCGTTCCTCGTTACCCCATGACCTCAATATTTGGGCGTACCCCGAAGATCGAAACCGCATGATCCGCACCCTGCAAGAAAAAGGGTTCACCACCGAATTCGAAGCAGATTTTCGGCATAAGGACGGTCACACCGTGCGGTGCCTCATGTCCGCTCGCCGCATTAAGATAAGCGGTGAAGACTGCCTGCTATCTTTGGTCCGAGATTTCACCGAATTCCGAGCCCAAGAAACCGCACTCAAGCGAATCACGCGGTTGTACCAGGCTTTGGCAGAAATCAACTATTCTGTTTCGCAAATTCGCGAGCCTCAGATGCTTTGGCAAAAGCTTTGCCAAATTTTGGTGGAGCTGGGGGGCTTTAAACTCGCCTGGATCGGTTGGGACAATCCCGACCATCAGTTAACCGTGGGCGCTCAGTTTGGCGATACACAGGGGTACCTAGATGGCATCATCGTCCGAAGTGATACCGCTCCCGAGGGCCAAGGCCCCACAGGGCGAGCGCTTCGTAGCGGACACCCTGAAGTAGTAAACGACTTATTGTATTCGTCCGGGTTTTCCGTGTGGCGAAGCCGAGCGGAAAACAGCGGGTTTCAGTCGAGCGCGACCTTCCCCATTTGGCAACAGGGCAAAACTGTCGGTGGCTTAATGGTGTATTCCACCGAAAAAAGCTTTTTTGGTTCCGACGAAGTCCGGTTACTTGAAGAAGCTGTCAGAAATATTGTCTTTGCCCTAGACCGCAGTGAACTGGAGCGTCAAAATCGCGCCGCCGAAGAACAACAAACTCTCTTAAAAGAACAACTTCAACAATCACAAAAGCTTGAGGCTTTAGGCAGTCTGGCAGGTGGAGTGGCCCACGATCTGAACAATGTGCTTGGGGCAATTTTGGGTGCGGCCTCGGCACTACAGACAATCTCGGCTGAGCGTCCCCAAGAAAAACACACGGTAGAGACCATCATGCAGGCCTGTTTACGCGGGCGTAGTGTGATCAAAAGCCTGTTGTACTTCGCTCGCAAAGAACTTCAAGAAGAACGATTGGTTGACCTGAATGCCGTCTTGAGTGAACTTGCGGAACTTTTGCGGCACACCACGCTCCAGAAGGTCAGGCTTGACCTCCAGCTCGCTGAAAACCTCCCCTTTTTGATGGGTGACGGTGGGGCCCTGAGCCAAGCCTTTATGAACCTGTGCGTCAATGCCATCGATGCGATGCCCGAGGGCGGTCAACTCAGCATTTCGACCAGATTTTTGGGGAAAACACTTCAGGTAAAGATCAGCGATACCGGAATGGGCATGCCCGCCGAGGTGCTGGCCAAAGCCACTGACCCCTTTTTTACGACCAAACCGCAGGGCAAAGGAACTGGCCTAGGACTGTCTCAGGTTTTTGGCACGATGAGGGCCCACGGAGGGGCGTTGCGGCTTGAGAGCTCCGTGGGGAAAGGCACAACTGCCTTTCTCGACTTTCCCGCTGAACGCTTGTCGGTGCAACGCCCTAACGATCATTTGCCGGTCATAGACAACCGCGTTCGAAGTTTAAGCATTTTGATCGCCGATGATGATGAGCTTATCCGCGAAGCGATGTTGGAACTTTTGCGCCAGCTAGGCCACCAAGCCATCAGCGTTGCCGGGGGCCAAGAGGCCGTTGACAGATTTGCCCAAGGCGAAGTTTTCGACCTGTTGTTACTCGACATGAATATGCCCCAAATGAGCGGGGGGACCGCCCTCACCCTGATCCGTCAACGACAACCTCATCAAAAGGTTCTGGTCACCACCGGCTATGACTCGGAGGCTACCGTCAACCTTGTTGCCGAGGGAATCAAAACTCTCCATAAACCTTTTACGGCCGAGGAACTGAAAGAAGCCCTGGCCGCTTTGGGGCCCTGGTAAGGACACTTGCGAGCTTTAAGGTCGCTGGACAGAAAACCAGCCAAAGAGTAAGTTAAGCCTCCCGGCGTTGCCGGTACCGGCGCAGTTCGAAACCCTCCTGCGCGTTACAAATCAAAACTAAGGATACTCTATGTCTGTTCCCGCAACTCGGTTCCGGCTCTTGGAACCTGTCATTGCCGCCTTTGTCGGTCTGTTGTTAATCTCGAATGTCATCGCGCAAAAGTTTCTTGACCTTAACCTCGGTGGGCTTAAGCTCACCACCGATGTGGGCACCATTCTTCTTTTCCCCATCACGTATATCTTCTCTGATATTCTAACAGAGGTTTATGGCTACGCTGTTTCGCGACGAATCGTCTGGTACGGCTTTGGGATGAACCTTTTGGCGGCCGTGGTGTTTAGCCTAGCCGTAGCCCTACCCCATAGCCCCGAATTTACGGCTCAAGCACAGTTTGCCGCCGTTCTAGGGCAGTTCCCTGGGCTGGTGCTCGCCTCGCTAGCTGGCTACTGGTTCGGCAGTTTTACCAACGATTCTGTGCTTGCGGGGATGAAAGTCTGGATGGTACGCTGGGACCCCAATCATAAGTGGCTGCCCTTGCGCACAATTGCCTCGACAATTGCTGGTGAACTAGTCGATACCGCTTTGTTTGTGGGCGTCGCGACTCTCTTCAAGGTCTTTCCTGCCGACCTGTATTTTGTCCTGGTTTTATCACAGTGGGCCGTCAAAACGGTTGTCGAAACCATCTTAACGCCTGTTACTGTAGTAGTCGTGCGGGCTATGAAGCGCTTCGAGCGTACCGACGTGGTCGGCACCGATTCTTGGAGTCCTTTTGCCTTACGGAAGTCCGGAGGGCATAACCTCTGGACTTCTGAGCCTACAAAATCCTCAGTCTAAATCGTCAATCTAAATCTTCGCAGGTGCCGTCCAGCGGCCGCTGGTGCTGAAGCAATTGAGCCCAAGTCCCTGTGGCGACACTTTGCAACACGGCTTTAGCCAAAGCTCGCCCCTGGGAGCGCAGGTTAGCTAAGTCCGTTTCACGGGCGGCACCTTGAAATTCCACGGGGTCAAGGAATTGCCAGCCCGGTTTGTGATGGGCTAAAAGGTCATCTAACTCGTTCTGCGCACCGCCGCACCAGCCAAAACTGCCAAAACGAAAGGCCAACCTGTTGTGAACCTTCTTTTTAAATAGCTCATCCAACGCCGCCGCTAAGGGAGGAAACATCTTGAACTCATAGCTCGGCATCCCGAGGACCACGCCAGTGGAGGTCCACACCGAGGCTAAAAGATCACCGATCGACGTATCTGGCACGCGGTGGGTTTTTACTTGTACCCCCATTTCGGTCAGCCCATTTACAACCGCGGCCAGGGCCTTTTCGGTGTTACCGTACATACTTCCCCAAAGCACAGAAACTTCAGCCTTCGCTGGATTTTTCTGATAACTGACGTAGCGCCGGTAGTCTGACAAAATCTTGGAGGGGTTCTTTCTCCAGACAATACCATGTCCAGGAGCGATGATTTTTACCTTGTCCCCTAAAAGCTTCTCAACCTTGTCTATGGCTTTCCCCGTGGGCCCGCTAAAAGCGGCGACGATATTGGCGTAGTAACGAACAGCTTCTTTTTCAAAAAAGGCCAGCTGATCGGGTGAAAGCTGGTCATCGTAAGGAGCCTCCCCCAGGGCGCCAAAGCTGCCAAAGGCGTCACAGGGAAACAAGGTGCCACTCTGGGTATCAAAAGTGGCAATCGTTTCGGGCCAATGCACATTGGGAATCTCGGCAAACGCCA
>JAJXVP010000366.1 GCA_021782055.1 bacterium
TATACGCGGGCCAGATTTCTAAAGCGTCTCCTCGACCTCGAAACACACCCCGTTCTAAAACCGCATCGTTGCGATCGTATTGCAAAGTGACTAAGACGCGTTTAAAAGTATCCAGCGAAAGGGTTTGGCCCACGTGCAGATCTTGGCGCATATCCAAATACGAAACCGGACTACCCAGACCGTAAATCGCCGATACAGTGGCAACCACGATCACGTCTTGCCGTGAAGCCAAGGAAGTCGTTGCCGCCAACCGAAGTCGATCAATCTCTTCATTGATCGAAGAATCTTTTTCGATGTACAAGTCTTTTGAAGGAACGTAGGCCTCAGGCTGATAATAGTCGTAGTAAGAGACGAAATATTCGACGGCATTATGAGGAAAAAAATCCTTGAACTCACGGTAAAGCTGAGCCGCCAGGGTTTTATTGTGACTCATCACCAAGGTGGGGAGCTGTAACTTTTCTATGACCTTGGCCATTGTGAAAGTTTTGCCAGAACCCGTTACCCCTTTCAACGTCTGGAAAGGATAGTTGGCCTGAACTCCCTTGACGAGAGCCTCGACAGCAGCGGGCTGATCACCCGCTAGGTCAAAGGGGGATTCAACGTGAAATTTCAAGAAGACTCCCACTGAGTTTTGTCAGGACGCTGATCTAGAGTCACACTCAAGGTTTTGGTTTCGCCATTTCGTTCAACCGTGACTTGCACCACCTGACCAGGCTTAGTCGATTCTAACGCCCCATACAAATCCGCCAGCGATGTGATTTTCTGGTTATTGATGGCAATGATGATATCACCACCTAAATACAGAATATCATTGCCGTACCTGACAGCCTGATTGGGGTCTCCTCCCTTTAGCCCTGCTTTTTCGGCTAAAGAGCCGGGAGTCACCTTAGAAATCAACACTCCTTGGGAGACAGGTAAATGCGCATACCGTACTAATTGGGGAAACAGCTGAACGGGTTTAATGTCGATCCAACCCCGGATCACCTTGCCGTACTTGATCAAGTCGGGAATGATTCTTCTCGCCGTATCTACAGGAATCGAAAAGCCAATCCCCACCGACCCGCCGCTTGGCGAGTAGATCATCGTATTGATCCCAATCATCTTTCCTTGAGAATCTAACAAAGGACCACCCGAATTGCCGGGGTTGATAGCCGCATCCGTTTGAATCAACTTATGTAAAATAAAACCTGTGTCAGACTTTAAAGGACGGCCCAATGCACTCACGATGCCTTGGGTCATGGTTCGATTCAAAGCAAAAGGATTGCCAATCGCCAGCACCTTTTGGCCGACTTTTAAATCCGCACTTTCCCCCATCGGCACCACAGTCAGCTCGTGCCCCTTGGGGTCAAACTTGAGCACAGCTAAGTCATTTTCCACGTCTTGTCCGACAATATGCCCCTCAAATTGAGTGCCATCGTAAAGAGTAATGTAAACTTTCACGGCGTTGGCAACGACATGATGATTCGTCAAAACATAGCCTCTTTTATCAATAATTGAGCCAGAACCTATCCCCCCTGATTGGGGAACCGGTTCAAGAAACCAGTTGTAACCCAAAACTTCGGTAGAAACGTTGACGACACCTTCATTGACGGCTTGGTAAATATCAATATTTTCTTTTTCGTCGCTATCGTACTTTCGGGGACCGGTATCAACCGGCATCAAAGAATCGGAGGTCACGCTCTGCTGGGAAGACGCAACCATGGAAGGTTTAGAACTCATTAGAAAAAAAACAGCTACGGTTGATAACACAGCCGCACCCACGGCGGCTCCAATCGCTGTACGGATAAGCTGGGAAGAACTATATAGTTTCATAACCAAAGTATAGCCAAGACCATCGTGCTGGGCCAGAGCTTAGGGCAGAACCTTGCCCGAAAAGGGTTGACGTCCCTTGCCTGAAGAGGACTATAATCCTCCCAATTGGTTTCGTTTAATGAAATCCTAACAGTTCCCTTACAAAGTTATGATGAAACACCGGGATTATCGCATTGTACCAGCAAGCCTGGATACAAAAAAACATTTAGGAGACGTATTGTGAGAAAAGCGATCATTGCCCTTCTCTCGCTGACCGCGGCCCTGGCGATTGCCGGTTGTAGTCATTCTCAATCCCAGCCGAAAGTAACGAGCACGACCCTCAAGGCCGCTCATGTTACTGCCGCTGACCTTACCCCCGCGACTTCGAGCACAGAACCTTCTGTTCCGAAAGCGATTCCCGGTCTGAAAGGCAAAAGCCTTCAGATTGATGGTTCTTCCGCTCTGCAACCGTTCTTCCAGTCTGCGTCCAAGTACTTTGACAAGGGAATGGGAACCAACACCACTGCCGTTGCCAATGGTTCCGGAAATGGTTTAAAAGACGTCGAAGCTGGTAGCGTGAAGATTGGCATGTCCGATTTTTTTGCTCAAGAAAGTTCAACCCCTGACGCTTTCAAAGATCTGGTTGACCACCGTGTCGCCGTTGTGGCGTTCACCTTGGTTGTTTCGAAAGATCTGAAAGACACCGTGTGGAACCTGACCTCTGCCCAGATTAAGGATATTTACACTGGCAAGATTACCAACTGGGCTCAAGTTGGCGGACCCAATGAAACCATCACCGTGGTTAACCGTCCTTTGGCTTCTGGTACCCGTGCGACCTTCAAGAAATACGTTCTGGATGGCGTGAACGAAAACGCTGGCATGACCCTTCAGCAAGACACAACGGGAGCCGTTGCCACTGCGATCAATAACGGTCAAGGTGCCATTGGTTATGTCGCGACCGGCTTCGTTCTTAGCCCTGAATTCTCTGACATTTACCCGATTTGTATCGACGGTTACGGTGCTACCGCTGACAACATCAACTCTGGTAACTACAAGTTCTGGAGCTTTGAACACGCTTACACCAAGGGAACTCCTGCCAAGAACAGCCCTGAAGCAGCTTTCTTGAACTACGTGGTGCAACCTGATGTACAAAGCTCGTTGCTCCCCAAACTGGGCTACCTTCAGGTGAACCAATTGACTGCCGCCGCTTTGGCGACCCATCCCCTCCCCGCAG
>JAJXVP010000055.1 GCA_021782055.1 bacterium
AATTCTTGACGGCGTGATTACCGTGACGAAAGAAGAAGCCTATGAATGGGCTGTCCGCTTGGCTCGTGAAGAAGGCATCTTTGGCGGTGTTTCTACGGGAGCCGCGCTGGCTGCGGTAGCGAAAAAGTTACCCGAGGTTAAGAGCGGTGAAAAGATCCTGACCTTTAACTACGATACCGGCGAACGGTACCTGTCAGTGGATGGTCTTTTCACCTAAGCTCTCTTTTTGAACAGCCGCTTCGAAGAATTAACCTATTAGAAGGCTGAAACAAACCCCGTAGTTCCGAAGTCCACCAGCTCCATGCTGGTGGACCCGTTATCGCTGACGGATTTTACGACGTGCCAAAGGGGAACTCGGGTTGATATCCAGGCCATACCCGCTTCAGAGGTTTGGCCATTAGAGACGTGTGAGCTGACTTTCCAGGTTCCCAAGAAAGTACCCGCTGGTACGGTGACTGTTCCGCCCTTTTCCACAGACGAAACCTCCGGTGAGCCGCCCGTTAAGGCCGCTTTGCTCATGTTCCCCATCATTCCCAGCATTGAGCCCTCGAGTTTGGTAATTTTGCCGTGTTCGTCTTTTATCTTCATCCACAAGATTTTTTCATTTTCGCCCTGTGCTGAGCCGAGAGCCTGGCTAAGATTTTTTACGGCCATTTGCATTGCGGAGGTGCGATCTTGCGTATAGCTGTCAAACTCATAAATCCAGGCGTCATCCGTTTTACCAACGACAGCCAGCTTAACCACGGAGGAGATTTGTCCGTTTTTGAGAATTTTGTAGACTGCCCAGTCGCCGACTTTTACCACCGAGAAATCTTGGGGACCAGTCACCTCGGCACTAGCCGGGTAGGTTTTTGCCGAGGGCGTGAGGTTTTGGACTTGGGCTAGTACGGCGGCGCCAGAAGTGGTTGGGGAGCTAGAGGTCGGGGACTCTGAAGCCGCTGGGGACTCTGAAGTAGTCGCTTGGTTAGGAGGATTTTCTTGGCCCGTCGACGAATGAAGGATCATATCGGCGACCTCCAAGCTAGAACAGGCCGAAAGGCTCGCAGCAAAACTAAGAACAATCAGAACCCGGTGGAGCTTAACCATGATGAAATCTCCTTTTTTAGTGAATTTTCTTAAAGTCTAGCTCAGAATACGGATTTGTCACGGATGGCTTTCCGGTTTGCCGCAAATTATGTTAATTTAAACTGTTGGGAATCAAAAGAATCAGCCTGTTTCAACGAAATTTCTGTTGAAAATTTAGCTAAGGAGTAAGGGAAATGCCGGTCAAAATTCCTGCAAACCTCCCCGCAAGGGAATTGTTAGAAAAGGAAAATATTTTTGTCATGACCGATGATAGAGCGGTTCATCAGGACATACGACCTTTAAAAATCGCCATCCTTAACCTTATGCCAACGAAAATCCAGACTGAAACCCAGTTGTTGAGACTTCTAGGAAACACACCGCTTCAAATTGAAATCACCTTTTTACACATGGGTTCGCACGAAACCAAGAACACTCCCAAAGAACACCTGTCTGCGTTTTATAAAACGTATAGCCAAATTCGCCAAGAAAAATTCGATGGTTTGATTACCACTGGTGCTCCGGTAGAATTGTACGATTTTGAAAAGGTCGACTATTGGGCCGAACTCACCGACATCTTTGCCTGGAGTGAAACGCACGTCTATTCTTCCCTTCACATCTGCTGGAGTGCACAGGCAGCGCTTTATCATTTTTTTGGGGTTCCTAAGGTTTCGCTTGACCAGAAACTGGCCGGGGTTTTTCAACACGAGATTCTGGAACCTAATGAACCGATCGTTCGAGGCTTTGACACTTGGTTCCCTGCGCCGCACTCACGGTATACCGAAACGCGACGTGAGGATATTTTAGCTATTCCTGGTTTGCGTCTGATTGCGGAATCTCCGGAGGCGGGGGTGTTTTTGGTCACAACCGAAGACCGTAGACGGATTTTTGTGACTGGTCACCCGGAATATGACCGTGATACCCTCAAGCGGGAGTATGAACGCGACAACGCCACAGGCAACCCCGGCTACTTGATGCAGAATTACTTTCCACAGAATGACCCGCACAATTTACCCGAGATCACCTGGCGATCCCATGCGCACCTGTTGTACGCGAACTGGTTGAACTACAGCGTTTATCAGCAAACTCCGTTTGATCTTAATGGGATCTAAAGTCCCTCGGGGTGTGAGGAGCTTGTCTTAGGGGGTTAACTGGAAAAGCTGATTAACCTGCTGTGACCAGGCTTCGCCCCCTTCCAAGGGCTCAAAGCATAGAGGGGGGGCCCCTGTGGACCATTCTAACGCGATAAAATCATTTTCACCGGCAAAGAGGCGTTTCCAGAAGGTTCCGTGATGGTACCGACAGGCTAACAACTCAGAACGGTTAAAGCCCAGTCGGCGGGGTTGATCGACTCTGTCAAGTTTAATCATGGCCGTTAGCACCCCTTGGCTGGGATCGTGCCGATAGTGCAAGGCGTTTTCGGTTAAAATGTACATCCCCCATTCGCCGGCAGGGACACCAGCTGACGAGGTCAAAGCTTGTCCTAAGATCAGAGCAAGGACGGGAGACCCCAGTTCCTGCCCTAACACTTGCCAAGCGGCTTGTTGGGGGGATGTCATGCTCTGGCCCTGTTAACGAGCTTGGCAAAGAATCACAGCGCAGGTGTTCACAATATCGTCAACACTGCAACCACGAGACAGATCACTGCAGGGTTTTGCCATTCCCTGAAGGAAGGGGCCATAAGCTTCGGCACCGGCAAGACGCTGGACTAGCTTATACCCAATGTTGCCAGCACCCAAATCAGGGAACACCAAAACATTGGCTTTTCCGGCAACAGCAGAACCCGGTGCCTTCTTTTGTGCGACCGAAGGAACGAGCGCCGCATCGGCTTGCAGTTCGCCGTCGATTTTAAGCTCAGGTGCTTTGGCATGGGCTAAACGTACTGCTTCAATCACCTTGTCAGCATCCGGATGACTTGCCGAGCCTTTGGTTGAAAACGACAGCATGGCGACGACAGGTTCTGCACCAACATAGGTACGAAAGGACTGGGCGGCACTGAGGGCGATTTCAGCAAGTTGTTCGGCATTGGGATCGGGGATGATAGCGCAGTCTGAGAAGACCATCATGCCCTCGTGTCCCCATTTTTTATCGGGAATTTCCATCACAAAACAGCTAGAAGCGGACTTAACGCCCGGGGCGGTTTTAATAATTTGAAAAGCGGCGGTCAACACGTTGGCGGTACTGTTGTCGGCACCAGCTACCAAGGCGTCGCTGTCGCCACGACGAACCATCATAGAGCCCCAAAAAAGCACGTCTTGGATCTTTTTTTTGGCCTCGTCGAGACTGATGCCCTTTGCCTTGCGTAGCTCGTAGTATTCGGCGGCGTAAGTGTCTAACAAGGGGCTGACAGCGGGGTCAACGACGTGTATGCCGTCAAGACTGACGTTAAGTTCTTTTGCTTTAGAGCGGATAGCCGCTTCAGGTCCCAAAAGGACAACTTCACGAGCCAATCCCTCGTCCACGATCTTCCTGGCCGCGGGAATGGTTCGAGGTTCAGTCCCTTCGGGCAGAACTAGACGTTTTTGCAGGGACTTCGCTTGAGCCCGCATTCGTTCGGTAAAGGTCATTTCTATCTCCTCGGCGTCAGTGTAGCATGAGCCTGATGGGGCTTGAAAGGGGGCGAACGCCAAGATAGGATGCCGTTATGAACGTGGGTGTTTACGGCCTCGGCCGATTCGGCAGCTTTTGGGCTTCACTTTTAGCGAAAAGACATCAGGTTACTGTTTATAACCGAAGCACAGGGCGCGAGGTTCCCCCGGGCGTTAAACGGGGCTCTCTTGAAGAGTTAATGGCCAACAATGACACGGTATTTTTATGTTGTGCCATAAGTGCCATGGAACCTGTACTTAACGAGCTTCGTCCGTTGGCTCGACCGGGGCAGGTGATTGCTGATACGTGTTCTGTAAAGGTTGTTCCCGCTCGCCAAATGCTGTCCATTTTGCCCCCAGAGGTGTCTCTGTTAGCTACCCATCCGATGTTCGGACCCGATTCAGCTCGGCAGGGTCTTAACGGACTACCTCTTGTTTTGCACAACCTACGAGGGGCTCAAGAATCGTATAGCTTCTGGAAACGTGACTTTTCTGAGCAAGGTTTGTCGGTAATCGACATGACCCCCGACGAGCATGACAAAGCGGCGGCCTATACCCAGGGCGTGACACACTTTATCGGCCGGGTCTTGTCCGACATGCATTTAACCGACCACCCTATCGCCACTCAGGGCTACAAAAAGCTCTTGGACATTGTGCAACAGACCTGCAATGACCCTTTTCAATTGTTTTTGGACCTTCAGACGTATAACCCTTATACCTCCGAGATGCGAGAGGACTTAAAACGCTCGCTCAACCGGATCCTTGATCGCCTCTCGGGCTCGCTTGACAGCGTCTCTGAGCGCCGCTAGGATAAATCCATGTCCGAAACGCAATACCTGGACGTTGATGAGCGCGAGCTCGATACGGTTCTTGCCGAGAACTTCTCGTTTGAAGGCGAATTACGCTTTACCGAATCTTTAATGATCAAAGGTGCCCTGAGGGGTGATGTTCGGGCCACCGGCGACCTTTATATCGGTGATAAAGCGGTGGTCGAAGCCCGAGTTGAAGCCCGTGTTGTTTATGTTAGGGGCCGGGTAGTGGGCAACATCGTTGCCAGTCGCCGCATTGAACTTTCTTCTAGCGCCGTTGTCGAAGGGGATATGACTTGCCCTGAAATCCTCATGGAAGCCGGTGCGAAATTTAATGGAATTTGTACTATGCCTTCCGGAGGCTCACAGTGAAATACTCTCGTTGGTCTTTGCCTGCCGTGCTCGTGTTTTTTACCCTTGTTGCCGGTCTTACCCCACTGGCCGCTGATCCCCCCGACGCTTTAGCGGCGTATCGGAACGGCAACTATCAGGATTCTGTTTCGATCTGTCAAAATGAACTAAAAGCCAACCCCCAAAATATGGACTCGTTTGTGGTGCTGACTTGGGCTTTGCTTAAGCTTGAAAAATATCAAGAAGCCTTGGACTACACCAATCAGGCACTCAAGGTAAATCCTTACGATTTCCGCGTCATCGAAGCTCAAGCTGAAGCACAGTACTATTTGGGAAAGAACATTGATGCTTTGCATAATTTTGAGCAATACGTGGTTTTAGCCCCGTCCGGTGATCGGATTGAGAGGGCCTACTATTTTATGGGCGAAATTTATTTGCAGTTGGGCGAGTATAATCATGCGGATATTGCTTTAACCACGGCAGTTTATCATGCTCCTCAAATTGCCGCTTGGTGGGCCCGGTTGGGGTATGCCCGCTACTTAGAAAAAGACTACCCCTCGGCTTTGAAGGCTTACAATGAGGCTCTTAACCAGGATCCCAATAACTCTGACGCCCAGCGTGGTAAACAGCAAGTACAACAAGCTATGGCGTCTTCGGGTACCTAACCGCTCTTTAGGGTTCTGAACACTCGGCAGTTCTTGCGCTGTCGGAAGTAAGATAGCTGACGATTTGCTCTTTTTGCTTTTCTGTCAGGTCAAGGAACTCTACCCCGGCTAGCCAAGAGGGGACTTCGGCGTGGTCTGGTTTTGTCCAAATAATGAGCGCTTCAACATTCAAAATGATGGGATCACGCGGGGTGCCCAAATTGAGCATCAAAAAGAGCCGTTGCCCAGGCGATAAGGGGCGCGGAACACGGCAAAGCAAGCCGTTGGCGCTGATATTGAGACCTTCGGCCGGAAGAAACTCTTCGCGGTTAAAATCAATTTTCACAAACTGCCGGATCTGATAACGAGCTTGCTCGCGTTTTTCTTCCATATTCGCCTCTAGAAAAAGTATAGCTTGCCAGGCTTCTCTTCGCCAGAGCCCGTGTGCCTTGACAGAGCCACTACGCGCGACGAGCCCTTGCTATCGAACACTTCTAGGACGAAAATAAAGAGAGGGGGAAAGCCATGAGCCAAAACAGCCTGATTCAAAACACCATCCGCGATCTTGAAGCAAAAATTCAAACCTCAGAAAATTTAACACCCGGTCAGAGGGTAGAATTGCTCAATTTGGTAAAGAGCTTGAGTTCTGAAGTCGATTTGCTGGCAGAAACCCATCAAGAAGACGCTGGTAGTATCGCCGATTTTGCTCAGGTGACGACCAAGCAGGTTTTGAGAACTCAACAGAACCCTGCCTTACTGAAGGCCTCGGTCACGGCCTTAGAAACCTCCGTTGAGAAGTTTGAAGCTAGTCATCCGTCGCTTACCCAGGCCGTAAACACCTTTTGCAACTACCTTTCTGGGATGGGAATTTAACTGTAATGGGGATTTAAAAAGATTCAAATAACCCAGGGTGCTAATATAGACCAGGGAAGAACTTTTTAACGCGTTTTTGATAGTCGGTATAGTTAGAATAGCGTTGCTTGAGCCAACGCTCTTCAGAGGCGGCTTTTCGGTCCATCCAGATTAAAAATACCACCTCAAGAACGCCGGCTGGCCAAGACAGCCAAAAAGCACACCAACCAAGGCCTGCTACCAGAAGTCCTGAATAAATAGGATGTCTGACCCAGCGGTAGAGGCCTCGGTCCACAAAGACAGCGTCCTCTTTTGGCTTAGGAAACACACTCAGATTGTTGCCTAGGTTTAGTACAGCGGCTGCCGAAAGGCCGCCCCCTAAGATCGTTAGGAGCAAGGCCGGCCAAAAAAGTCCTCGGCTACTAAGGGGGCCAGTGAGTAAAAGTAACCCACCCCACACAAATTGCCCCACCACCCAAACCTGACCTCTATCATTTTTGAAAAACTTTGTCATTTGCCTCACTCTTTTGACACCGTCCGTTTTTCAAATTTTCTTACAATGATGGTATCAACGCGGTTGCCGTCCATTTCACTGATTTCAAAATAGAACGTTTTCCAAACAAAATAGTTTCCCGGGGCAGGAATTCGTCCCATACGCACGAGAATAAACCCCGCTACCGTATGGTATTCGCCCTTTTCGTGTTCCCATTCCCGCTCACAATCAAAAAAACGGGCAAAGTCGGCCATGGGCAAGGCTCCATCAACGAGGTAGCTTCCATCGGAACGACGCATCAGTCGGGGTGCTTCTTTGTGATGAGGTACTGCGGCGCCAAAAAGCCTTTCAAGGATATTTTGCATTGTCATGACACCTAACAGTCCGCCGTACTCGTCGATAATAAAAACCAGACTGATGTTTTTTTCTTTGAAAATCCCGAGCACTTTAAGGGCGCTGACGGTTTCAGGGAGAAAGTGGGGAGGTTCAAGGTAGTCTTTCAAGGAAGTATAGATCCCCATGGCCATGGCTGTGAGCAGACGTTTGACTTCGGCGGTACCGACGACGTTATCCATGCCTCCGGCACAGACCGGAAAACTCGATTGTTGTTGATTTTCAAGAATAAACTGTTTGACCTCGGTTTCGGTGGCGTCTTTTTCAAGATAGATCACATCAACACGGGGTGTTATGTACCCGTGAGCACCTTTATCATCGAGGTAGAGAACATTCTCGACAACCAGCTGTTCCACTTCTTGAAAGACGCCGGCTTTTCGGCCTTCTTTGAGCATCAAGACCAGCTCGTCTTCGGTAACTGGTGGCTCGGGTGTTTCATGAATTTTTAAAACTTTGAGAATCAGTTCTGTTGAACCAGTCAAGAGACGCTCTAAGGGACGGAACAAGAGCGAAAAGATTCGGACGGGGTGAACAAGACGAGCGGCTGCAGTCTCGGGGTTACTCAAAGCTACTCGTTTTGGTACAAGTTCCCCGACAATAATTGAAACGATGGTGATCCCGACAACAACAGTAATGAGGCTCACCAAGGAGGCATAAGGCGCTAGCCAGGGGATTGATTTTAAGTCAAGCGACAGCGACTCTGAAAGCGTCCGTTCGCCTAGGGCGCCCGAGAGGATGCCGATCAGAGTTACCCCTACCTGCATACTCGATAAAAAGGGGCCGGGGTGGGCTTTCAGCTCAAGGACACGTTGGCTGCTGGCATTACCCTCGCCAGCCTTTTGTTGAAGTCGGGCTTTTCGCGAGGCCACAATAGCAATCTCGGACATCGCGAAAAAGCCGTTTAAAAGAATGAGGGCAAAGATCACCAGAGCCTGAAACCAAAACGAATTCAGCATGGTTTAGCTTGCCGGAAAGTTAAACGCCGGCTTCAAGAACCTGCAAGGAAAGGTCAGCTTCATAGTCAACACCGGGAAGGGCAAAGCCATTCAACTGGAGGAAATCTTGCTCAAAGCCTGCGATATCCGCTATCTGCGTCAAGTTCTCTGCTGTAACTTTATCCCAAAGCCCAGTAATTTCTGCTTGAACGTCAGGGCGCATTTCCCAGTCGTCAATGCGAATTAGCCCTTGAGCATCGGTTGGTATTGTGGAGGCGCTGAGACGATCGCGGAACAGCCGATCGATTTGTTCAATACACCCTTCATGAAGACCTTTGGCTTTCATAACTTTGTAAAGCAAAGAAATATAGAGAGAAACGGCGGGAATGACGGCGCTGGCTCGAGTGACCAAGGCCTTGTTGACGCTGACAAAAGCTTTGCCGCCAAGGGCAGCCAAGGGACCTTGATTGAGTGCTTTCACGGTGCCTTCCAGGTGTTCTTTGGCCTTGCCAATTGTCCCTGAACGGTAAAACGGATAGGTTACTTCTGGTCCAATATACGAATACGCGACAGTGCGGAACCCAGTTGCAAGCAACCCGGCTTGGGCAAGAGCTTCAATCCACAATTGCCAATCTTCACCACCCATGACTTTCACCGTAGCGGCGACTTCCTCGGGAGTTGCAGGATTGACTGTGGCGATTTTGACTTCCCCTTTAAAGGGATCAATCGATTTTGCCACATAATCATGGCCAATCGGCTTGAGGACTGACCGATACTGGACCCCATCTTTGGGGTCAGTTCGTACAGGGCTGGCTAAGCTGTAAACTAAAAGGTCAATTTTACCTAAGTGAGCCCGCACGGCCTCAAGTACCGCCGTTTTGGTTTCGGTGGCAAAGGCGTCGGCATTGAAGCTTTTGCTAAACAAGCCCGCTTTTGCGGCTAAACGATCAAAGGCAAGCGTATTATAGAAACCAGCGGTTCCCGGGCCTTTCTCACTACCCGCCCGTTCAAAGGCAACTCCGATCGTTTTTGCACCACCTCCAAAGGCGGCAACGATACGACTGGCTAGGCCGTAGCCGGTTGATGATCCGATCACAAGCACGTTTTTCGGTGCCTGCGAAAGGGGCCCCTTAGACTGAACGTAAGCAATTTGCCGCTCGACATCGGCGGCACAACCGACAGGATGTGACGTTAGGCAGACATTATTGATGATTTTAGGTTTGACAATCATAGTTTGTCATTATGAGAGGAAATCTCACCAGGCGTCAATCCGGTAAGGTCAAGCGTTCCAATTCATTGAGCCGTTCTAACGCTTCGTCACGGTTGGAGCCACACATGGCTAGTTCCGGTTGCAACGAAGAACAAACCAAAGGGCGCTTTGGGTCACCCCACAGGCGGCACAAATTTCTACTATCAAGGTGAATACAAGGAACTCCTGCCGGCTTGGCTAGGGAAGAAATCGACGGCGCTATACAGCAGGCGCCACAGCCGGCTCGGCAGATCACTTTTTCAAAGCGTTAACCACTCTCTCGAGAACTTTTTCCCGGTCTAGTGGTTTAACAATATAGTTTTTTGCCCCTTTGAATAGGGCATCTTTGACGAGGTCTTGTTTTCCTAAGGCACTAACCATAATCACTTTTGCCTCAGGATCAAATTCCCTAATTTTTTCGAGAGCTGTTACCCCATCCATATTGGGCATGGTAATGTCCATGGTCACCAAATCGACGTTGGGAAACAATTCTTTGTACTTTTCGACTCCTGCTTGGCCGTCGGGAGCCGTTGCGGCAACCTCAAACCCTTCGGATGTCAAAATCTGACCGATCTGTTTGGTGACAAACATCGAGTCATCGACGACAAGAACCCGGTAAGGTGTACCGTCATCCTTGATGCCGTCGGGCGTTTTAGCGTTGATGGTTGGAAAATCCACCTTGTTCTTCATGCTTATCTCCTGAAGAGCGGACTAGTACTAGTGTAATGTCAGTTGGCAAAGGAATCAAGGACTGGGTTTGCAGCTCTGACGGTTCATGGTATTATTCTGTATGCGTTTGACCGTACCTGCCAACTACGACCTCGAAATTCTGCCTCAATTGAAGGCTGCGGGGGCTTTTGAAATATATGGAAAATTGCCGTTTGACTCGGTTGGTGGGGGGCGCCCGTCGTTTATGGCCACCCGTTTGTCCAAAAAGGGACTTGCCGCCTACATTCAGGCTGTTCATGCGGCAGGAATGGAGTTCAACTACCTTTTGAATGCCGCCTGTTTCGGCAATGAAGAGTGGACCCCTCGTTTTCACCGTCAATTGGAGGCGCTGTTGGGGTGGTTAGATGACCAGAAAGTCGATACCCTCACCATTACCGCTCCGTATCTCGTGCAAATTGTTAAAAAAAGGTGGCCTCGCTTCAAAGTCAAGGTGGGGATCTACGCTCAGGTCGATACCGTCAAACGAGCCCGTTACTGGGAAGATTTAGGCGCTGACGCTATCAATTTAGAGTCTTTTTCGATTAACAGGGATTTTGAAAAGTTATCAGCCATTCGTCAGGCGGTTAAGGCTGATTTGGTACTTATTGCCAACCATTTTTGCCAGCCCAACTGTCCGTATCAAATTCAACATCAAAATGGTCATGCTCATGCTAGTGTGACCAATCCGAAATTCTACATCGATTACCCGATTATCCAGTGTCAAAAAAATCGTCTGACCCACAAAGAGTTGTTCATCTCAGCGGGATGGATTCGCCCCGAAGATACCCTTCGGTACGAAAAAATTGGCTACACAACCTTTAAACTTCTTGAGAGAAATATTCCTTCATACGCCTTGGTTCAAAGGGCGCAGGCTTACCATGATCGCCGGTGGGAAGGAAATTTAGCAGATTTACTCTTATCTTGGGGCTTTCAGAAACCTGCCCCCCGGTTTGAACGCTGGTGGTGGCTTAAAACTTTCCGCTTCTGGAAAATGCCGTTAGGTCTGTCCGGTTCTGCCCTCAAGTTCTTAAAAAATCAAGGAATATTTTTTTCTCAGGAAAAAAATCCTATTCGCATTGACGCCCAAAAGATTCCCGCCAATTTTCTTGACCGTTTCGAAAAAATCAGCTGTCTTGACCAGGAATGTGACAAGTGCGGGTATTGTCGCCGCATCGCCGAGCAGGCCGTCAGTATTGACCCAACGTTTCTTCAAGACATTCTGCCCGTTTATCAACAGCTTGAAGGACAACTGGTGGGGGGGCAGGCTTGGGGCCTTCCACAACGGGGAGAATAAAACTGAGAGCGGTGGATAAACCTCGGGAATAGCCCTTGCGGGGCGTGGCCCACGAACCTCAAGGGATGCCCACGAACCTCAAGGAATAAAATGTTTAACCCAGCCCCAAGTGAATTGGCCTGTAGCTAAAATGAGACCAAAGGCCAAACCGGCTGTGACGGACGACATCAGATCGGTGCGCATCGATACTTCGGCCTTTTGGTTCGACGCTTTTGCCACCATTTCAATGAGGATAATCGTGATGATCAATGTCAGCACCAAGGCCAACAAAAGGTAAAAACGTCCCTGCTTTTGAAGGGTGCTGAAAGCCCAGTCTGATACGACAAAGATGACCGAGGACAAAATGTTTCGAAAGAAAGAGCTGACAAACTGCCGGTTGTTTATGCCTCGGTGAAGAATGGCGATGGCAAGAAAAACGAAGAACAGAACTAAGGCGGCAATGGAAACACCCGTCATGACTTGGACCGAAAGAGTCGAGGTGGCAAGATTCACATCCTGGTCGACATAGGCAATGATTGGGTCAAACACATGCCAAATGCTTTGAACCGTAAAAAGGATGCAGGTAATGGCAATGGTAAAGAAAATCAGCCGAAGCAGATTTTTGAGAAACTTTGTTAAACGCACCATAAGTGCATTGTAATAGGGAGAATTACCGGATTCAAGTCACGAGATTTCTGGAAATCCTCAAAAAAATTCATTAAATTTGAAAAATGCACCTATCTGGGTGACAGGAGTTCTGCTGTGTTGTCTCGAGCAACCCCGAATCAACTTTGGAACGACCATGAACTGGTACAGAGTCAAGCCTCTCTGACGCAGTTTGCGTCCGCTTTAAACGGACAATTTTTGGTTTTGAACGAACAAAGGCAAATTATTTGGGCCTCCGAAGCATTTTGCCAGAGTTGGGAGGTAGTCAAACCAGAGGACTACCTAGGTCGTCGGTTTGGTGAGGCTTTGGGCTGTTGCCATATTCAGCAAGGTCCAGACGGTTGCGGTACCTCTGATGCTTGTTCGGTATGTGGTGCCTTTAGGACCTTGATCGATAGTAGAAAACAAAATACCAGGGTAGTAGGAGATTGCCGTTTAACCATTCAGCGTGGAAATTCCTCGTCAGCCTTAGACCTGGAGGTTTCTTCGGCCCCGTGGCAGTTGAATGAGCGAACCTTTTTGGTCGTCTCCCTTCGCGATACCAGCCATGAAAAGCGCCGAAAAACCTTAGAGCGAATCTTTTTTCATGATGTCGTGAACTCGGCTGGTGGGCTTCATGGCGCTTTGCAGATTCTCACTGAAATGGCAGACTTAAATAACACTGATTCCCGTGATCTTCTCACGCTGTCGCATCGTTCCAGTGGTGATCTTCTCGATGAAATTCTAGCCTTTCGTCAACTAAAAATGGCCGAGTCAGGTTCTTGGGTTCTCAATTCTGAACCTCTTGATGCGGGCGCTTTGGTTCGAGAGGTTTCAGACAAAATGCGGGTGCATTCTGTAGGGCATAAAAAAATCATTACGGTCCTTGTGCCCAGTGACCCGTTGGCGTTATTCAGTGATAAACTACTTCTTCAGCGCGTGTTAGTGAATATGCTCAAAAACGCGCTCGAGGCGGTACGTCCCGGTCAAACTGTGACGATTAGTAGTGAAAGTGTTCAAGATGGGGTGCGTTTTGCAGTTCATAATCCAGGCAGCATTCCTCGAGATGTTCAGTTGCAGATTTTTCAACGGTCGTTCTCGACGAAATCCCCGGACCGAGGCTTAGGTACCTATAGCATGAAACTTTTAGGGGAAGCAGTGTTAGGTGGCCATGTCACGTTTTTTAGTGGACCCGAGGGGACAGAGTTTACACTCTGGTTACCCCTCGAGCCCCCCGAAGAATCCGCTTAACACGAATCCGTTTAATTTTGACTTATGCCATAATGGCTTGCACGTCCGCCTCAACGTTGGTGGTACCCTGAATCCCAAAGTTCTTGACAAGAACTTGAGTGACGTTGGGCGACAAAAAGGCCGGAAGCGTGGGGCCCAGGCGGATGTTTTTAAAGCCCAAGGCCAACAGGGCTAAGAGTACCGCGACAGCCTTTTGCTCGTACCACGCGATATCAAAGGCCAACGGCAAGTCATTGACGTCGCTCAGGGCAAACACCTCTTTCAGCTTGAGAGCTGTGAGAGCTAAAGAATAACTATCGTTGCATTGGCCGGCATCCAACACCCGGGGGATTCCCCCAATATCACCAAGGTTGAGTTTGTTGTAGCGATATTTGGCACAACCGGCGGTCAAAATAACGGCATCTTGAGGCAGGGCTTGAGCGACTCCTGTGAAGTAGTCACGTTCCTTAAAGCGCCCATCACAACCCGCCATGACTACGAACTTTTTGATAGCACCAGATTTAACCGCTGCCACCACCTTGTCGGCTAATTTGCTGACTTGGTCGTGGGCAAAGCCGCCTAAAATTGTTCCTGTTTCAAGTTCTTGAGGAGCCGAACAGGTTTTTGCTAACTTAATCAGTTGTGAAAAGTCCTTAGCTTTCCCCGCAGAAGCTTCGGGGATATGTTGACAACCCGGATAACCTGCCATTCCTGTTGTAAACAAGCGACTCTTGTAGCTGTCCTTGGGGGGCACAATACAGTTTGTTGTCATCAAAATTGGACCATGAAAACTTTCAAATTCTTTGTCTTG
>JAJXVP010000056.1 GCA_021782055.1 bacterium
TGTTTACAACAGGAATGGCAGGTTATCCGGGTTGTCAACATATCCCCGAAGCTTCTGCGGGGAAAGCTAAGGACTTTTCACAACTGATTAAGTTAGCAATAACCTGTTCGGCTCCTCAAGAACTTGAAACAGGAACAATTTTAGGCGGCTTTGCCCACGACCAAGTTAGCAAATTGGCCGACAAGGTGGTTGCGGCAGTTAAATCGGGAGCCATCAAAAAGTTCGTGGTCATGGCAGGCTGTGACGGGCGCTTTAAGGAACGCGACTATTTTACAGGAGTCGCCCAGGCCCTGCCCCAAGATGCTGTCATTTTGACGGCGGGTTGTGCCAAATACCGCTATAACAAGCTCAATCTCGGAGACATCGGCGGTATCCCGCGGGTGTTGGATGCCGGACAATGCAACGATAGTTACTCACTAGCACTCACCGCCCTCAAGCTGAAAGAGGTATTTGCCTTGAACGATGTTAACGAGTTGCCCTTGGCCTTTGATATTGCTTGGTACGAGCAAAAAGCTGTCGCAGTACTCTTGGCCCTGTTGGCTTTAGGCTTTAAGAATATTCGCCTAGGCCCCACACTCCCGGCCTTTTTATCACCCAATGTCACTCAAGTTCTCGTGAAGAACTTTGGGATTCAGGGGACGACTACCGTCGAGGCGGATGTGCAAGCGATTATGGCCTAAGGTAAAGCTCACCGAATTCCTTCTAACGGGCTCCCGTTAAGTGGCTTCTTCGGGTGGCTCGAGGGGTAACCAGAGGGTAAACTCTGTCCCCTCGGGGCCACTAAAAAACGAGACACGCCCTCCCAAAACAGATTCCCCCAAAAGCTTCATGCTATAGGTTCCAAGACCTCGGTCGGGGGACTTTGTCGAGAACGAACGCTGAAAAATCTGCAACTGAACGTCGCGAGGAATGCTCCCAGGATTATGAACCGCAAAACGAACCCCAGCCTTAACACTTTCGCCGCTGATCGTTACGGTTTGACTAGGACATACCGCTTCGAGCGCATTTTTGAGCATGTTCACCAACACGCGCTGAAGAAGAAGCTTATCACTGACTAAGGGCAACGGATCACTTGGCACGACGACTGTGATAGATTTTTGATGCCCGACCGAATGCACCCTCATTTTGTCTGAAACCTCGCGGACTAAGGCACCCGCATCCAGAGGCTCGGAATTGCGTACCCAAGAACCTGATTCGGCCATTTTTAATTGACGAAAGGCTAGGATTTCATCGAGAAGGTCACCACTGGAACGATGAGAGAGCGTCAACAGCTCACGCGAATCGGTGTTATTTAAGTCTGCCATTTCTGTGAGAATCTGGAGAGCTCCATGAAGCCCACCAGCAGAGTTTACGACGTCATGAAAAAAAATCCGCTCTAAGGTTTTTCGGCGCTTTTCATGACTAGTATCGCGGAGGGACACAACCAAAAAGTTGCGTTCATTCAACTGCCAAGGTGCCGAGGAAACCTCTAGATCTAAGGCGGACGACGATTTGCCCCGCTGAATTGTTAAACGGCAATCACCTACCACCCGTCTATTTTGTTGTCTACTATCGATCAAGGTCCTAAAGGCTCCACAGACCGAGCAGGCTTCAGAAGTGCCACAACCGTCTGGGCCTTGCTGTACCTGACAACAACCCAAGGCTTCACCAAACCGTCGACCTAGGTAATCCTGAAGCTGGCCAAGCTCCCAACTCTGACAAAACGCTTCTGAGGCCCAAATGATTTGCCTTTGTTCGTTCAAAACCAAGATCTGTCCGTTCAAGGCCGAGGCGAACTGTGTCAAAGATGCTTGGCTTTGTACCAGCTCATGATCGTTCAACAGTTGACTTGGGGTGGCTCGTGACAACACAACGGGACTCCTGTCGAGCCCAATAGCTCAACTTTTTAAGTTTAATGAATTTTTATGAGGAGTTCCAGAAATCTCGTGCCTTGAATCCGACACTTCGCACGCGTACAATACAGCTATGGCTCGTTTAACAAAGTTTCTTAAAAACCTGCTTCGGTTGATCTTTTTTACCATTGCCATCGCTAGCATCCTTTTTACCGTGCAAAGCATTTGGCATGTGTTTACCCCGATCATTGCCTACGTGGATCAAGATGTAAATCTTGCCACTTCGACGCTTTCAGTACAAGTCATGACGGGTGTTTCTATTGCCGCCTTGGTTCTGTTCTTTGTTTTTCTTGCTATCGCCATTCTTCACCGAGGCATCAACAATCGGCAGTTTGTCAGCTCCTTCTTTCGAAACATCTTATCCTCGGTCATCTTTGTCGTATCCGACTGGGCTTTCAGCACCCTTCAAAAGCAGGGACGGTTTTACCTCCTGCTAGCCTTGGTGCTAACGTTGATTATTACCATTATCCTTATTGAAATGGTGGCCAAAGCGTCGAATCAAAAGGCCGAAGTTTCGATGCGTACTGATCTGATGTCGTCCGTCACCGCCGGTTTGGCCTTTGGTCTCATTTTGGCGACGGGGCAATTCACTTGGGGCTGGGTTAAACATTTTATTCCGTGAGGTTCGTGGGCATCCCTTGAGGTTCGTGGGCCACGCCCCGCAAGGGCTATTCCCGAGGTTTATCCACCGCTCTCAGGTTTAATCTCCGCGTGATGAAAGACCCCAGGCTTGCCCCCCCACCAGTTGCCCTTCAAGCTGTTGATACACCGGTAGAATGTCCTGAAGAAACGCTGGATCAATACTGACCGCTTGATCCGCAATGCGCTGGCAATACCCGCACTTGTCGCATTCTTGGTCAAGACAGCTGACTTTTTCGAAACGGTCAAGAAAATTGGCGGGAATCTTTTGGGCGTCAATGTAAATAGGATTCTTTTCCTGAGAAAAAAATATTCCTTGATTTTTTAAGAACTTGAGAGCAGACCCGGACAGGCCTAACGGCATTTTCCAGAAACGGAATGTTTTAAGCCACCACCAGCGTTCAAACCGGGGAGCTGGCTTCTGAAAGCCCCAAGACAGGAGTAAATCTGCTAAATTCCCCTCCCAGCGACGATCATGGTAAGCCTGCGCCCTTTGAACCAAGGCGTACGAGGGGATATTCCGCTCCAGCAGTTTAAAGGTCGTGTAACCAATATTTTCGTACCGAGGGGTGTCTTCGGGGCGAATCCAACCCGCTGAAATGAACAACTCTTTGTGGGTCAGACGATTTTTTTGACACTGGATAATCGGGTAATCGATGTAGAATTTCGGATTGGTCACACTAGCATGCGCATGACCATTTTGATGTTGAATTTGATAGGGGCAGTTCGGCTGGCAAAAATGGTTGGCAATAAGCACCAAGTCTGCCTTAACCGCCTGACGAATGGCTGATAACTTTTCAAAATCCCTGTTAATCGAAAAAGACTCTAAGTTAATGGCGTCTGCACCCAGATCTTCCCAGAAACGGGCTCGTTTGACAGTATCGACTTGAGCGTAGATCCCCACCTTGACTTTGAAGCGAGGCCACCGTTTTTTAACAATTTGTACTAAATACGGGGCGGTAATGGTGAGCGTATCGACCTTCTGGTCCTCTAACCACCCCAACAGTGCCTCTAATTGACGGTGAAAACGAGGGGTCCACTCTTCATTGCCGAAACAAGCGGCATTCAAAAGGTAGTTGAACTCCATCCCTGCGGCATGAACCGCTTGGATGTAGGTGGCAAGTCCCTTTTTTGACAACCGAGTCGCCATAAATGAGGGGCGCCCCCCCCCTACCGAGTCAAACGGAAGTTTTCCATAAATTTCAAAAGCCCCAGCGGCCTTCAATTGAGGTAGAATTTCGAGGTCGTAGTTGGCAGGAACGGTCAAACGCATACGGAATAATACCATGAAGCCTTAGACCTGCAAACCCAGTCCTTGATTCCTTTGCCAACTGACATTACACTAGTACTAGTCCGCTCTTCAGGAGATAAGCATGAAGAACAAGGTGGATTTTCCAACCATCAACGCAAAAACGCCTGACGGCATTAAGGACGACGGTACACCTTACCGCGTTCTGGTCGTCGATGACTCGATGTTTGTCACCAAACAGATCGGTCAGATTTTGACCTCCGAAGGGTTTGAAGTCGTAGCAACCGCTCCCGACGGAGAAGCTGGAGTCGAAAAATACAAAGAATTGTTTCCCAACGTCGATTTGGTGACCATGGATATTACCATGCCCAAGATGGATGGGGTAACAGCTCTCGAGAAAATTAGGGAATTTGATCCCGAGGCACGGGTGATTATGGTGAGTGCCTTAGGAAAACAAGACCTCGTCAAAGATGCCCTGGTCAAAGGGGCAAAGAACTATATTGTTAAACCCCTCGACCGGGAAAAAGTTCTCGAGCGAGTGGTAAACTCTTTGAAAAAGTGATCTGTCGTGCCGGCTGTGGCGCCTGCTGTATAGCTCCGTCGATTTCTTCTCTAGCCAAGCCTGCAGGGGTTCCTTGCATTCACCTTGATAGCAGAAATTTGTGTCGCTTATGGGGTGACCCTAGGCGTCCTTCAGTCTGCTCTTCGTTGAATCCAGAGCCTTCTATGTGTGGAAATACCCGCGCCGAGGCTTTGGAACTTCTTGCCACCTTGGAACGATTAACCTTACCGGATTGACGCCTGGCAAGATTTCCTCTCATAATAACAAACTATGATCGTCAAACCTAAAATCATCAATAATGTCTGCCTAACGTCACATCCTGTAGGTTGTGCCGCCGATGTAGAGCGCCAAATTGCTTACGTCCAGTCTAAGGGTACCCTTTCACAGGCACCCAAGAATGTGCTTGTGATAGGATCTTCAACCGGCTACGGCCTAGCCAGTCGTATCGTTGCTGCCTTTGGAGGTGGTGCAAAAACAATCGGTGTTGCTTTTGAGCGAGCAGGAAGTGAAAAAGGTCCTGGAACAGCTGGGTTTTACAATACGATTGCCTTTGACCGTTTAGCCGCAAAGGCAGGGTTGTTTAGCAAAAGCTTCAATGCCGACGCCTTTTCCACCGACACCAAAACGGCGGTACTTGATGCCGTGCGCACTCACTTAGGTAAAATTGACCTCTTAGTCTATAGCTTAGCCAGCCCTGTTCGAACTGACCCCAAAGATGGAGTCCAATATCGGTCGGTCCTCAAGCCGATTGGCCATGATTATGTGGCAAAATCGATTGATCCCTTTAAAGGGGAAGTCAAAATCGCTACAGTCAATCCTGCAACTCCCGAGGAAGTCGCCGCTACAGTAAAAGTCATGGGGGGTGAAGATTGGCAATTGTGGATTGAAGCTCTTGCGCAAGCGGGGTTGCTTGCAACTGGGTTCCGCACTGTGGCGTATTCGTATATTGGACCAGAGGTGACCTATCCTTTTTACCGTTCCGGGACAATTGGCAAAGCCAAAGAACACCTGGAAGGCACCGTAAAAGCTCTCAATCAAGGTCCGTTGGCTGCCCTAGGCGGAAAGGCCTTTGTCAGCGTCAACAAAGCCTTGGTCACGCGTGCCAGCGCCGTCATTCCCGCAGTCTCCCTCTATATTTCACTGCTGTACAAAGTTATGAAAGCTAAAGGTATTCATGAAGGCTGTATTGAACAAATCGATCGCTTGTTCCGTGACCGGCTGAGTGCCCCCACCGTTCCCACCGATGCTCAAGGGCTGATTCGTATTGACGATTGGGAAATGCGACCTGACGTTCAGGCAGAAATTGCTGGGCTTTGGGACAAAGTTTCTGCAGAAAACTTGATGCAGATTGCCGATATTGCAGGGTTTGAGCAAGACTTTCTTCAGTTGAATGGGTTTGCCCTTCCTGGAGTGGACTACGAAGCTGACCTTTCCTTGCAGGTGCTTGAAGCCGGAGTTTAACTCTAGGGCAAGCTAAACCATGCTGAATTCATTTTGGTTTCAGGCTCTGGTGATCTTTGCCCTCATTCTTTTAAACGGCTTTTTCGCGATGTCCGAAATTGCTATTGTGGCCTCGCGAAAGGCCCGCCTTCAGCAAAAGGCTGGCGAGGGTAATGCCAGTAGTCAACGTGTCCTTGAGCTAAAAGCCCACCCGGGTCCCTTTTTATCGAGTATGCAGGTAGGGGTAACTCTGATCGGCATCCTCTCGGGCGCCCTAGGCGAACGGACGCTTTCAGAGTCGCTGTCGCTTGACTTAAAATCCATCCCCTGGTTAGCCCCTTATGCCTCCCTGGTGAGCCTCATTACTGTTGTTGTCGGGATAACCATCGTTTCAATTATTGTCGGGGAACTTGTCCCTAAACGAGTGGCTCTGAGTAACCCCGAGAAAGCAGCAGCTCGTCTTGTTCACCCCGTCCGAATCTTTTCGCTCTTGTTTCGTCCCTTAGAGCGTCTCTTGACTGGCTCAACTGAACTGATTCTCAAAGTTTTAAAAATTCATGAGACACCCGAGCCACCAGTTACCGAAGACGAGCTGGTCTTGATGCTCAAAGAAGGTCGCAAAGCCGGCGTCTTTCAAGAAGTGGAACAGCTGGTTGTCGAGAATGTTCTCTACCTCGATGATAAAGGGGCTCACGGGTACATAACACCCCGCGTTGATGTGATCTATCTTGAAAAAGACGCCACCGAAACTGAGGTCAAACAGTTTATTCTTGAAAATCAACAACAATCGAGTTTTCCGGTCTGTGCCGGAGGCATGGATAACGTGGTCGGTACCGCCGAAGTCAAACGCCTGCTCACAGCCATGGCTATGGGGACCTATACTTCCTTGAAAGACTACCTTGAACCTCCCCACTTTCTCCCTGAAACCGTCAGCGCCCTTAAAGTGCTCGGGATTTTTAAAGAAAAAAACATCAGCCTGGTTTTTATTATCGACGAGTACGGCGGACTGCTAGGCGTCATGACGATGCAAAATATCCTTGAGAGGCTTTTTGGGGCCGCAGTACCTCATCACAAAGAGGCGCCTCGCCTGATGCGTCGTTCCGATGGGAGCTACCTCGTGGACGGGGCCTTGCCCATGGCTGATTTTGCCCGTTTTTTTGATTGTGAGCGAGAGTGGGAACATGAAAAGGGGGAATACCATACGGTTGCAGGTTTCATTCTTGTGCGGATGGGACGCATTCCTGCTCCTGGAAATTATTTTGTGTGGAAAACGTTCTATTTTGAAATCAGCGAAATGGACGGCAACCGCGTTGATACCATCATTGTAAGAAAATTTGAAAAACGGACAGTGTCAAAAGAGTAAAGCAAATGGCAAACTTTTTCAAAAATGATAGGGGCCAGGTTTGGGTGCTTGGTCAGTTTGTTTGGGGCGGTTTACTTTTGCTTGCGGGGCCCTTTAACAGCCGGGGCTGGTTTTGGCCGGCCTTGCTCCTAACGATCTTAGGGGGAGGAGTTTCGGTAGCCGCTGTGCTCAACTTAGGCAACAATCTGAGTGTGTTTCCTAAACCAAAAGACGACGCAGAATTTGTGGACCGAGGCCTCTACCGCTGGGTCAGACATCCTATTTATTCAGGCCTGCTACTTGCCGGCGTTGGTTGGTGTGCTTTTTGGCTGTCCTGGCCAGCCGGCGTTCTTGAGGTGATATTTGTTCTTTGGATGGACCGAAAAGCCGCTTCGGAAGAGCGTTGGCTCAATCAACGCTATTCCAACTATGACGCCTATCAAAAACGTGTAAAAAAATTCTTTCCCGGCGTTTATTAGTTTCTGGGGTTATTGAAACCTTGGTTAAATCCCCATTCCAGAAAGGTAATTGCAAAACGTATTCACAGCCTGAGTCAGTGACGGGTGACTGGCTTCAAATTTCTCGACGGAAGTTTCTAAGGCCGTGACCGAGGCTTTCAGTAAGGCAGGGTTTTGTTGAGTTCTCAAAACCTGATTGGTCGTCACCTGAGCAAAATCGGCGATACTACCAGCGTCTTCTTGATGGGTTACGGCCAGCAGATCAACTTCAGAACTCAAACTCTTCACCAAATTGAGCAATTCTACCCTCTGACCGGGTGTTAAATTTTCTGAGGTTTGAATTTTTGCTTCAAGATCGTGGATGGTGTTTTGAATCAGGCTGTTTTGGCTCATGGCGTTCCCCCTCTCTTTATTTTCGTCCTAGAAGTGTGCGATAGCAAGGGCTCTGACGAAGCAAACAGGCTCTGGCGAAGCGATGCATAGCAAGCTATACTTTTTCTAGAGGCGAATATGGAAGAAAAACGCGAGCAAGCTCGTTATCAAATCCGGCAGTTTGTGAAAATTGATTTTAACCGCGAAGAGTTTCTCCCGGCCGAAGGTCTCAATATCAGCGCCAATGGCTTACTGTGCCGTGTGCCGCGCCCATTGTCGCCAGGTCAGCGGTTATTTTTAATGCTTAATTTGGGCACGCCACGTGACCCTATCATTTTGAACATCGAAGCACTCATTATTTGGACAAAGCCCGACCACGCCGAAATCCCGTCTTGGCTTGCGGGAGTAGAGTTCCTTGACCTAACAGATAAGCAAAGTGAGCAGATAGCTAGCTTTCTTGACTCCGACGGCGCAAAAGCAAACGAGTGTTCCGAGACTTAACGCCAAAGAACCTTAAAGTAACTCTTAGGTACCTGAAGACGCCATGGCCTGTTGAACTTGCTGTTTGCCACGCTGGGCGTCAGAATTATTGGGGTCTTGATTCAGAGCTTCATTGTAGGCTTTTAAGGCCGAGGGATAATCTTTTTCCAGGTAACGGGCATACCCCAATCGTGCCCACCAAGCGGCAATTTGAGGAGCGTGATATACTGCTGTCGTCAGCGCAATATCGGCATGGTTATATTCGCCCAACTGCAAATAAATTTCGCCCATAAAATAGTAAGCCCTCTCAATCCGATCACCGGAGGGGGCTAAAACCACGTATTGCTCAAAGTTATGCAAAGCATCAATGTTCTTTCCTAAATAGTACTGAGCTTCAGCTTGTGCTTCGATGACGCGGAAATCGTAAGGATTTACCTTGAGGGCCAGATTGGTGTAATCCAAGGCTTCCTGATATTTTTCAAGTTTAAGTAAAGCCCAAGTCAACACCACAAACGAGTCCATGTTTTGGGGATTAGCTTTGAGCTCATTTTGACAAATTGCAACAGAATCCTGATAGTTACCGTTCCGATACGCCGCTAAAGCATCAGGAGGATCTGCCGCCAGCGGGGCAAGCCCGGAAACAAGTGTAAAGATCACAAGGACGGCAGGCAAAGACCAACGCGAGTATTTCACTGTGCGCCTCCAGAGGGCATGGTACAAATTCCATTAAATTTCGCACCGGCCTCCATGAGGATTTCAGGGCAAGTCATATCCCCTTCGACAACGGCGCTAGAAGATAGTTCAATGCGGCGACTGGCAATGATGTTGCCCACTACCCTACCGCGAACATAAACCACACGGGCTTCAACTCGGGCTTCGACTACCGCTTTGTCACCAATATAAAGGTCTCCGGTGGCTCGAACATCACCTCGAAGGGCACCTTTGATCATTAAAGATTCGGTAAAGCGTAATTCGCCTTCAAACGAAAAGTTTTCAGCAAGAACCGTATCGAGCTCGCGCTCATCAACGTCCAGGTATTGCGTTTCGGACATAGATTTATCCTAGCGGCGCTCAGAGACGCTGTCAAGCGAGCCCGAGAGTCGATCAAGGATCCGGTTGAGCGAGCGTTTTAAGTCCTCTCGCATCTCGGAGGTATAGGGGTTATACGTCTGAAGATCCAAAAACAATTGAAACGGGTCATTGCAGGTCTGTTGCACAATATCCAAGAGCTTTTTGTACCCCTGAGTGGCGATAGGGTGGTCGGTTAAATTCATATCAGACAAGACCCGGCCGATAAAGTGTGTCACGCCCTGGGTATAGGCCGCCGCTTTGTCATGTTCGTCGGGGGTCATGTCGATTACCGACAAACCTTGCTCTGAAAAATCACGTTTCCAAAAACTAAAGGCTTCTCTGGCCCCCCGTAAGTCATGCAAAACTAGAGGCAGTCCGTTGAGACCCTGCCGAGCTGAATCGGGTCCGAACATCGGATGGGTAGCTAACAAAGACACCTCTGGGGGCAAAATGGACAGCATTTGGCGAGCGGGAACAACCTTTACAGAGCACGTATCAGCAATCACCTGCCCCGGTCGAGCCAACGGACGAAGCTCGTTAAGTACAGGCTCCATGGCACTTATGGCACAACATAGAAATACCGTGTCGTTGTTGGCCATTAACTCTTCAAGAGAGCCCCGTTTAACGCCCGGGGGAACCTCGCGGCCTGTGCTTCGGTTATAAACAGTAACCTGATGTCTTTTCGCTAAAAGTGAAGCCCAAAAGCTACCGAAGCGGCCTAGGCCGTAAACACCCACGTTCATAACCGCATCCTATCTTGGCGTTCGCCCCCTTTCAAGCCCCATCAGGCTCATGCTACACTGACGCCGAGGAGATAGAAATGACCTTTACCGAACGAATGCGGGCTCAAGCGAAGTCCCTGCAAAAACGTCTGGTTCTGCCCGAAGGGACTGAACCTCGAACCATTCCCGCGGCCAGGAAGATCGTGGACGAGGGATTGGCTCGTGAAGTTGTCCTTTTGGGACCCGAAGCGGCTATCCGCGCTAAAGCAAAAGAACTTAACGTCAGTCTTGACGGCATACACGTCGTTGACCCCGCTGTCAGCCCCTTGTTAGACACTTACGCCGCCGACTACTACGAGCTACGCAAGGCAAAGGGCATCAGTCTCGACGAGGCCAAAAAAAAGATCCAAAACGTGCTTTTTTGGGGCTCGATGATGGTTCGTCGTGGCGACAGCGACGCCTTGGTAGCCGGAGCCGACAACAGCACCGCCAACGTGTTGACCGCCGCTTTTCAAATTATTAAAACCGCCCCGGGCGTTAAGTCCGCTTCTAGCTGTTTTGTGATGGAAATTCCCGATAAAAAATGGGGACACGAGGGCATGATGGTCTTCTCAGACTGTGCTATCATCCCCGATCCCAATGCCGAACAACTTGCTGAAATCGCCCTCAGTGCCGCCCAGTCTTTTCGTACCTATGTTGGGGCGGAACCTGTCGTCGCCATGCTGTCGTTTTCAACCAAAGGCTCGGCAAGCCATCCGGATGCCGACAAGGTGATTGAAGCGGTGCGTTTAGCCCATGCCAAAGCACCTGAGCTTAAAATTGACGGCGAACTGCAAGCTGATGCAGCCCTTGTCCCCTCGGTCGCACAAAAGAAGGCACCGGGTTCTGCTGTTGCCGGAAAAGCCAATGTTTTGGTGTTCCCTGATTTGGGTGCTGGTAACATCGGTTACAAGTTAGTCCAGCGACTTGCTGGTGCCGAAGCCTATGGTCCCTTCCTTCAGGGAATGGCCAAACCTTGCAGTGACTTGTCCCGTGGTTGTAGTGTCGACGACATTGTAAACACCTGTGCAGTCATTCTTTGCCAAGCTCGGTAAAAGGGCCAGAACATGACATCCCCCCAACAAGCCGCTTGGCATGTTTTAGGGCAGGAACTGGGTTCGCCCATCCTTGCTCTGATCCTAGGACAAGCTCTCACTTCGTCAGCCGGGGTTCCGGTTGGCGAATGGGGGATGTATATTTTAACCGAAGACGCCCTGCACTATCGGCATGAACCCAGCCAAGGGGTGCTATCTGCCATGATTAAACTTGACAGAGTCGATCAACCCCGCCGACTGGGCTTTAACCGTTCAGAAGTGCTAGCCTGTCGGTTCCATCAAGGAACCTTCTGGAAGCGCCTCTTTGCCGGTGAAAACGATTTTATCACGTTAGAATGGTCTACGGGGGCCCCCCCTCTCTGCTTTGAACCCTTGGAAGGGGGCGAAGCCTGGTCAAAGCAGGTTAATCAGCTTTTCCAGTTAACCCCCTAGGACAATCTCCTCAAACCCCGAGGGACTCTAGATCCCATCAAGATCAAACGGTGTTTGCTGGTAAACGCTGTAGTTCAACCAGTTTGCATACAACAGGTGCGCATGGGATCGCCAGGTGATCTCGGGCAAATTGTGCGGGTCATTCTGTGGAAAGTAATTCTGCATCAAGTAACCGGGGTTGCCTGTGGCGGTATCGCGTTCATACTCCCGTTTGAGGGTATCACGGTCATATTCCGGGTGACCGGTCACAAAAATCCGTCTACGGTCTTCGGTTGTGACCAAAAACACCCCCGCTTCCGGAGATTCCGCAATTAGACGCAAACCAGGAATAGCTAAGATATCCTCCCGTCGCGTTTCGGTATACCGTGAGTGCGGCGCAGGGAACCAAGTGTCAAAGCCTCGAACGATCGGTTCATTAGGTTCCAGAATCTCGTGTTGAAAAACCCCGGCCAGTTTTTGGTCAAGCGATACCTTAGGAACCCCAAAAAAATGATAAAGCGCTGCCTGTGCACTCCAGCAGATATGCAGGGAGGAATACACATTGGTTTCACTCCACGTAAAGATATCCGTCAGTTCAGCCCAGTAGTCGACCTTTTCAAAATCGTACAGTTCTACAGGAGCTCCGGTGGTGATCAACCCATCGAATTTTTCATGGCGAATTTCACTGTAGGTTTTATAAAACGCAGACAGGTGTTCTTTGGGAGTGTTTTTGGTTTCATGCGAACCCATGTGTAAAAAGGTGATCTCGATTTGAAGCGGGGTGTTTCCTAGGAGCCTCAGCAACTGAGTTTCTGTCTGAATTTTTGTCGGCATAAGGTTAAGGATGGCGATTTTTAGGGGTCGTATGTCTTGATGAACCGCTCTATCATCGGTCATGACAAAAATATTTTCCTTTTCTAACAATTCCCTTGCGGGGAGGTTCGCAGGAATTTTGACCGGCATTTCCCTTACTCCTTAGCTAATTTTTCAACAGAATTTTCGTTGAAACAGGCTGATTTTTTTTATTCCCAACAACTTAAATTAACATAATTTGAGGCAAACCGGAAAGCCGTCCTTGATAAATCCGTAATCCGAAGTAAGCTTTAAGAAAATTCACTGAAAAAAGGAGATTTCATCATGGTTAAGCTCTACCGAGTTCTGGTCGTTCTCAGTTTCTCTGTGAGCCTTTCGGCCTGTTCTAGCTTGGAGGTCGCCGATATGATCCTTCATTCGCCGACGGGCCAAGAAAATCCTCCTAACCAAGCGACGACTTCAGAGTCCCCAGCGGCTTCAGAGTCCCCAGCGGCTTCAGAGTCCCCTACCGCTTCAGACTCACCGATCATCTCTGGTGCTGCGGTACTCACTCAAGTCCAAAACCTTACGCCTTCGGCAAAAACCTACCCGGCTAGTGCCGAGGTTTCAGGCCCCCAAGATTTTTCGGCCGTACAAGTCGGCGACTGGGCAGTCTACAAAGTCCTCAAAGATGGACAAATTTCCTCGGTAATTAAGCTAGCTGTCGTCGGTAAAACGGACGATGCCTGGATTTATGAGTTCGACAGCTACACCCAAGATCACAGCTCCGCTATGCAAATGGCCGTAAAAAATCTTAACCAGGCTCTCGGCTCAGCGCAGGGTGAAAGTGAAAAAATCTTGTGGATGAAGATAAAAGACGAACACGGCAAAATTACCAAACTTGAGGGCTCAATGCTGGGAATGATGGGGAACATGAGTAAAGCGGCACTGACTGGAGGCTCACCCGACGTTTCATCCGTTGAAAAGGGCGGAAGCATCACGGTACCAGCGGGTACCTTCTTGGGAACCTGGAAAGTCAGCTCCCACGTCTCGAATGGCAAAACCTCTGAAGCGGGTATGGCCTGGGTGTCAACCCGAGTTCCCCTTTGGCACGTGGTAAAATCCGTTAGCGATAAGGGGTCCACCAGCATGGAGCTGGTGGACTTCGGAACAACGGGGTTCGTTTCAGCCTTCTAATAGGTTCATTCCTCAAAGCGGCTGTTCAAAAAGAGCTTAGGTGAAAAGACCGTCCACCGACAGGTACCGTTCGCCGGTATCGTAGTTAAAGGTCAGGATCTTTTCACCGCTCTTAACCTCGGGTAGCTTTTTCGCTACCGCAGCCAGCGCGGCTCCCGTAGAAACACCGCCAAAGATGCCTTCTTCACGAGCCAAGCGGACAGCCCATTCATAGGCTTCTTCTTTCGTCACGGTAATCACGCCGTCAAGAATT
>JAJXVP010000057.1 GCA_021782055.1 bacterium
GCCGTCTTTTTCATAGGAGGAATTTTATCAGATTAAATTTTGTGTGTAAATATGTTTCGGCATTATCCTGCAAACTTATAGAACCGTGGTGGATGAGCATGCCAGAAATCAATTCCATCCAAAAGCACCTGCAATTGCGCCAAAGTAATCTGCTTAACCTCACCTTCGTCTTTAGGCCAGGGAAATCGGTCTTCTTCGAGACGTTTCTGCCATAAACAAAAACCATTTCTCTCCCAATGCACCACCTTCAATTTTCTCCGGCACCGACTGGCAAATAAATATAAACTGCCGTCAAAAGGATCGGCTTTCAAACTTTCACGAATGATTGATACCAAACCATCTATCTGCTTGCGCATATCCGTTCTATCGTGGTATCTGTCAATATAGATTTCACCAAGTAAGAGTGTTCTTTGACATTTTTGTGAAGCCTTTTTGTTAAGGTAGGCGATAGGTTTTGAGGCAACTGTTTTTGGTCCATTTACGAAGCGTTCAGGATGGTTTTGAGAAGCAATATTGAGGGTTTTCTGTCGCGCCTCGAGCATTTGCAAGTACTGGCCAAGATGCCTCTGCATGGGGGTCATATAGCTAATGCCAGAGTGGCGATACTTGGTATTGTACCAGTCAATGAAATGCGCCAACCACTCTCTCGAAGCTTGTATTGTAGCGAAACATGGCGGGAAGGTGACATGGTACTTAACGGTCCGAATAAATGATTCGATGTAAGGATTGTCGTCGCTGACTCGAGGCCGTGAATGCGTAAGCCCAACTTTAAGTTCAGTAAGAAAGGCTACCAGAGTGACCCCTCGCATGGGACCACCGTTGTCTGCATGAACGAACTGCGGTTGTACTCCCAGTTTCCCTATGGTTCGTTCAAAGAGCTTCTGGGCATGCTCAGGACTTTCAGAGTCTTCTATCGTCCACCCAACGATAGCTCGCGAGAAGATATTAATAATCACGTAGGCGTAATAGAACATCCCTTTCACGTCAGTTTTAAGCCAAGTGATGTCCCAGCACCAAACCTGATTAGGACCGGTTGCTTTCAGTTCTGGAGGTATTCTACAAGCGCCTGGTTTGCGGCTTGCAGTACGAGAAATAACAGCCTTTTTGTCATTTAAGATCCGATAGAGTGTGCTCTCACTTCCATAATATTTGCCTTCCTCACAAAGAATTGCAACGATCTGAGCCGGTGTCATATCACGGAAGCGGGCAGCATTAGCCTCGTTGTAAAAGGCTTCCCGTTCAGCTTCAGATAGCTTGCGAGGAACTGCTTTGACGGCTCCTTTGCGCTTATCCTGTAGGTTTCCAGCTTTCCACCTCAGATAAGATCGAAAGGATATCTCTACAGTTTCGCAAGCCATCTTAACTCGCGCTCTCGCGACCACGGCTTCATCTATAAGCTTAACTAACTCGCTTTTGACCGAAGGTGCTGTCAGTCCTCCTCGTCCAAGCCCAATAAGCGATCCGCTTTTTTTTTAAGTGTCAGAAGTGCTAAGGCCTCTGCCATCGCGGCTTTGCTTCGTGCCAGATCCTTCTCGAGGTCTTTGTTCTTTTTTTTGAGATCAGCGTTCTCTTGTTTCAAAACTTGTTGTTTGTCAGTCACCAGGTCCTCCAACTCTTGTTCCCAAAGACTCAGATGTTCGGTGTGCATTCCATGTCGACGAAGCCAGTCACCTTTTTGTTCCTCAGTCAAGGTCCGGCTTTCTAGCAACAAATGCAACTTTTCTGAGGCCGGACGTCCCAGGGGAGTCGGTTCTGTTTCTTCTGAGTCCGACCCAATTTTACCATCCCTAAGCTTGGTAAGCCAACTCCTACTAGTGACAGGGTTCAAACCCATCTCCCTTGCCACGACATTGATATTCCGGTTCTCAGGTGGTAACACCTTCTTCAACACCGAATTTCGGAACCCTTCGCTGTAGCGCATAATCACCTCCGCAGGTGACTTCTATGTTGACAGAGAGGGATGCGTTCATCGAATCGTGGCACAAGACCTTGAAATACACCGTCGGCTACCCAGCCGCCTTCACCTCAATAACCCAAGCCCGTGCTTGGTTCGCCGACTTCGTCGATCGCTACAATGAACGCCATTTGCACTCCGGTCTCGACTACGTTACCCCCATGCAGGCACACACAGGGGGAATCCTTACAAATCTACCAACGAAGAAACGAAACCCTAAGACCAGCCCGCGAAGCCAATCCCGGCCGATGGAAAACCGACCGAATCCGAAGTGCCACCAAGCAACTGTTCATTCTTATTGTCGCCGATTCCCAGTAGCTTCTTGATTATTGAAAGCCTGCGAAAACTGTTTTGACATATTCTGGGGGTATCAGGAGCATGAGAGAGCTTATCGAAACAATCCTTTGACTGAAGAACAGAAGGCAGGGAATAAGGAAAACCCACGAATTCGTTCGCGAGTAGAACACGTTTTTGCATTTATGGAGAACTCGATGAAACGGATGTATTTGAGGAAAATAGAACAAAGCCGGACGGAATTCAGTGTTGGTTTAATGAAATTGGTGTACAATTTCTTTCGCTTCGAAAACCTGCAAAGGGCGCAGTCTATCCTCTGGGATAGAGGGGACTACAAAAAGTTGGTAAATGGGCGGAGAATGCCAATTCTGGCGTTCATAAGTGCGAATTAATGGAGATTTTTCATTTTTTTTAAATTCAAAACTCTGGCCGTAAAATAGTTTCTTTTTAGAGGTTCCCATTACTAAGGGGCTTTTATGTTTTATCATGATATCAGGGATAGTATATGAATATTTTTCCTTTTGTATTTTTTTCATTTTTTGTTAATATAATATTTACACCTATTATTCTGCGCATGTCAAAACGCAGGGGTTGGCTCGACCAGCCAAATCATAGAACAGTTCATAAAGACCCCGTTCCTCGCTTAGGAGGGGTAGGGATATTTGCATCTTTTTTTATTGCTGTTTTGCTTGCGTTACTTTTGGATACGTTTAAACTTGCAAAATGGCCTGAAAGTACCTGGAATTGGCAATTCTTTTTGCTGATTGTCGGAGCTGGCTCAACTCACGTCCTAGGTGTTTTGGATGATTTTGTAGAATTTCGTGCTGTTTACAAGTTCTTACTTCAATTGTTTGGAGCTGTGCTTGCGATTGGCGCAGGATTAGTCGTGCCCGGTATTAGTCTGCCGTTTAAAGGCTGGACACTCGATTTCGGTCCTTTGGCACCGTTGATTACCTTAGTTTGGATAGTTGGGGTTACGAATGCAGTTAACCTGATAGACGGTATGGACGGTTTGGCAGGTGGTTTTTCGGTAATTGCGCTCTCTTCGTTGGGCGTTTACGGGCTTTTGGTTGGTTTGCCAATGGTGAGTTTACTTGCCTTTGCCGTTGTAGCCGCGGTTCTAGCTTTTCTTGTCTTTAACTTCCCGCCAGCCAAAATCTTTATGGGTGATTCAGGAAGTTTGTTTTTGGGGTATATGTTGGCGACTCTGCCTTTGATCGGCGGGTCAAAATCGTTGTTTTCAGTCCTGTGGATTCTTCCCATTGTCATTGTTTTGTTTCCCTTGTCCGATACGTTAGCGGCTATCATACGTCGTCTTCGGGATGGACGAGCAATTTGGAGTCCTGACCGCTTTCACACCCACCATAAGTTGCTTGATTTGGGTTTGTCCCCAAAGCAGATTTTGCCTTGGATCTATGGGACCACCTTGTTGACTGCGGTACCTGTTGTTTTAGCGGGTTTCCCCTTAGGTCATTCACAGGTTATCTCTCTTTGGATCGCCTCTTTGAGCGTGGGCTTAATTGTTTTAGTACTGTTTTCAACATTACATTTTGTGTATTATGCTAAACATAAAAAAGGATAATATGAAGTATTTTGTTGCTATTTTCTTTTTGGTCTTTGGTACCTTTTTACAAGCGCAAGACTTTTCGGGCTCCACAAACTATGGCTCGACCAGTAACCTCTCGAGCGACCAACAACTCGCGTTAAAATCTCTCGCCAGTCAAAACGCTCAAGCCTCCGCTCAGCCCACCCCAACGCCAACTCCACAGCCGACACCTGGTCCAAGTTTGCAGCCGCTCCCAGAAAAGTTGTCACCAGTAGAAAAGCTGTACGAACATATTTATAGCGAAAATAAAGATACTGCTCCTTTGCGTCAGTATGGGTACGATATAACCAAACCTTTTCATGTCCCCTTAGCTGGCAATGTTTTACCAAGTTATGTGCTTGGTCCCGGGGATGAGTTAACGTTGTATGTTTGGGGTGACCCTGTCGACCTGGGTGCCATACCCCCGTTAAGCCATTTAGTGGTGAGTAAATCTGGTGGTGTATTTTACGCGCCTGTAGGGCTTTTGCCGGCTTCAGGTTTAACTTTAGGCGAATTGCAGAAAACTCTAAAGCAAGAAATGGCTCGTAAGTTTAAGCATTTTGATTTGACCGTGACAGTGAGTCAAATTCGTCAGTTTTCAGTGCTGGTCACCGGGTTTGTTCAACACCCAGGGTTGATTCCCATCACGTCGGGTTACGATCTGCTGTCAGTCCTGCAGGCAGCGGGCGGCGTCAGCAAAAATGGTAGTTTGCGCTCGATCGTGTGGACTTCTGCTGACGGGCAGACTCATACGATTGACTTATACAAATTGCTCATGTACGGAAAACCCCTCAAAATTAGCTTCAATGAAGGGGATTCTCTGTATGTACCCCCTTTAGGAACAACCGTTGCCGTGGCGGGGGCCGTTCTCCGTCCGGCTATCTATGAAGCCTTACCCGACGAAACTTTAAAAGACTTTTTGTCTATGGCTGGTGGGCCAGCGCTGAATAGCGCCGATGGGCAATATAGGGTAACCACGCTCAAAAACGGGGTGGCTTCGGTTTCTGAGGGTTCAGTCTCGGGGGCGTCGTTTTCTAGTCAGGCAATCGAGGCACCTACGTTGCTGGAATTGTACCCTGGAAGTTTAAAAATTGATAACGGCGTTTATGCCGAAGGTCCCCTCTACAACCCTGGTTGGTTCCTATTATCGGGTTCAGCCCAACTTTCTTCGGTGTTAAAAAAAATCGACTTTGAGCCTACGACCGATATGAGCCGCGCTGTCGTGCTGCGTACGGCGCCCGAAACCAACACAGTATCTGCCCTAAGGTTTGATCCCATCTCAGTCCTTAGTGGCAAAACCAATTTAGCCCTTCAACCACGGGATAAATTGGTGTTCTTTCAAAACCAAACGAAGTTAGACGTTGTGGTCTTTGGGGCGGTACAAACGGCCGCTGTCATCCCCTGGCGCTCGAAGCTGGAACTCAGTGATGCCTTAGCAGGCGTGACGCTTCAGGGTGACCCCCGAAACCTGATGGTGCGTGTCTTTCAGAATCAGGTGCCAACTAAAGAAAGCGAACAAAAAGCAACAACAATAAAAGATGTGTTTCTGAGGGATTATCTCACTTCACCTGACCCTACACCGTTCTACTTAGAACCAGGGGCCCGTGTTGAGGTGTTGACCGTACCTACGTCTATTCCCACCGAAACTGTCATTCTGAATGGAGCTGTCGTTCGTCCTGGTACCTTTGCTTTACACTCGGACATGAAATTGTCACAACTGATCGCGGAAGCCGGTGGTGTGACCAAGAACGCCTTCCTGACGGGTATTGTTATTAGCCGTAAATCCATTGTTTCGGGGCAAAAAGCCGAGGTAAATAAGGTCACTTTGGCAATGACCCTGCAAATCAATGACCTAGAGGCCCAGTTAGCTGGGACAACTGACCCTTTATCGAGGGCTACTCTGTTGGCAAAAATCTCGGCTCAAAAGTCGGCGCTTTCGGTATTGCAAGCCGATATGACCAACTCGTTGGGTCGGTTAAACATACAAATGCCGTCTGACTATGCGGCCCTTAAAGGTTCACAGGCAGATCTCACCCTACAAAGTGGTGACCGCATTTACATTCCCGAAGTACCTAGCTATGTGTTGGTGGTGGGGGCTGTCTATAATCAATCGGCACAAGCGTATACCCCTGGTGAAACTGTCGGCGATGTACTTTCTCGTTCAGGAGGTGTTAGCCCCGCGGGTGATGCCGGTAAAGTCTACGTCGTCAGGGCCAATGGTCTGGTGGAAAGTTCTGACAGCTACCAAGGCTTCTTCTACAATACCTTTAATCAGGTCAAACTGGGGCCTGGTGACGCGGTGGTGGTACCCACCCGTGACCCCAACTCGGTTGATGCCTGGGCCGTGTTTAAAGATTCTCTCAACGTGTTAGGCAACCTGGTGGGTATTACAGCGAACTCTTTAGCTATCTTAAGAACCTTAGGTGTAATATGAAAGGCATCATCTTAGCCGGGGTTAGCGGTACACGCTTGTACCCGGCCACCCGAGTGGTTTGTAAACAGCTCTTGCCGGTCTACGACAAACCCATGATCTATTACTCGTTGTCCACCCTCATGTTGGCCGGAATTAAAGAGATTCTTATCATCTCGACCCCTGCCGATACGCCCAGATTTCAAGACTTATTAGGTGATGGTGATGACTTGGGGCTGAAATTAACCTACAAGGTACAAGAAGTTCCCAACGGTCTGGCCCAAGCCTTTGTGCTGGGGCGCGAGTTTGTGGGTGAAGCTTCTGTCTGCTTGGTTTTAGGCGACAACATCTTTTATGGACCGAACTTGACCGGTATGCTCCAGCAAGCGGCTCAACGTCAGTCAGGCGCTACGGTCTTTGGGTACTATGTCAGCGACCCTGAACGGTGCGGTGTCGTCGACTTTGATAGCTCGGGCAAGGCCCTGTCCCTTGAAGAAAAGCCTACTCAGCCTAAATCGAACTATGCCGTGGTCGGCTTATACTTCTACGACAACCAAGTTCTCGACATCGCGGCCAACCTTAAACCGTCCGCTCGTGGCGAATACGAAATCACCGATGTGAACCGCGAATACTTGCGCCGGGGGCAGTTGAATGTCGAGTTGATGAGCCGGGGCTATGCTTGGCTCGATACGGGCACCCATGACAGCTTGGTCGATGCTACCAACTTCGTTAAAGCGATCGAAGACCGCCAAGGTCTAAAAATCGCCTGTCTCGAAGAGGTCGCCTTTCGTATGGGCTACATTTCTAAAGACCAACTGCGTGTACTGTACGAACGCCAAGCCAAATCGTCGTATGGAGCCTACCTCAAGCGGTTACTTTTAGAAATTTAAAGACAAAGAATGGAGGGCCTATGCCAACCATAGCGCTTTTTTGGGGTATTAGAATTCTAATGTATTGGAATGATCATGAACCACCACATTTTCATGTCGAATACCAAGAACAAAAAGCGGTTTTGGGGGTGGACCCTCTGGTTGTCCAAAAAGGTACCCTTCCTAATAGGGTTTTACGCCTAGTTTTGGCCTGGGCGGAGTTGCACAAAGACGAGCTTCTTCAAGACTGGGAATTAGCCCGAGATGGAAAACCCTTGCAACTGATAGAGGGGTTAAAATCGTGAATCCAGATTTTATTCCTGAGGTTGTTCAAGTAATCCCTCAAAGTAACAAGACTGTCGTTGTGTATTTTCTCACTGGTCACATCAGGTTGTTTGATGCCTCCCCTCTGTGTAAAAAGGGAGGAGTTTTTCATCGCTTAGAAGACGAGAGTTTCTTTAAGGATCGTTGTACGGTTTTAAATGGAACGTTAGCTTGGGATGTCACGGGCAATCGTGACGAGACCCAGTGCCTTGACGTTGACCCCTTTGTGCTGTGGAACGCTTCCTATGATATTGACGAACCAGAACCCTTAAAATCTCTCGGCGAAACTCTCGTTATTCCTCATTCCCCTTTGGTTTGATAGTACAACAGCTGGTTTTCTAGCTCACGCTGATAGGCCCTGGTTTCGACAAGCCAAAGCGCCAAACGGCGAAACTCCTCGTAGGTCAAAAGTTCACCTGCCGGCAAGTTGTCCCTAGCCGGGGCGTGTACCCACTTAATGGTTGGTTCAAGGGGGCGTACAGGTAACGGCAGTTTAACCCCTGTGCTGGCGCACGAACTCAACAGCAAGATAATAATCAGAATACTGAGCCTCATCACCAATCTCCTTTCGAGGGTTTGTAACCGGTGAAAGTGAGGTTCTGCTTCAAATTTCTTTGACGAATTTTTTTACGAGGTTGCTCTAGCCTAGAAAGTAAGCCGCCTGAACTGCCGTTATGCCTTGGGTTAAAGGGCGGGTTTCGGAATCTTGCGATAAGACGAAAGAACCTAAAAGCGGCTTATCAAGAAATTCCTGTAGGTCCCGAAGGGCTCGTCCATCCGAGTGGCTGACTTTTTCAGCCATTTTAATTTCAAAGGCGAAGTAGCCTCGCGGGGTTTCGACTAAAACATCGACTTCACGACCGTCTACTGTTCTCAGGTGAGTAAACTCGGCATTAAGACCCAAAGCACGAGCCTGTTTGTAAAGCTCAGCGGTAACCAGGCTTTCGAACTCATGGCCGGTCAGGTCGCCTTCGCGTTGAAGGACAGCCCGCAAAACACCATGATCTAAATAGTGCACTTTGGGCGTCTTGCTCAGCCTTTTGGCAGGGTTTTTGGTCCAGGGCGGCAGGCTCAAGGCTTGGTAGCTTAATTCAAAATAGCGAAGGTAGCGCTGAACCGTTTTCACGCTTAAACCCAGTTCAACGGCCAAGGCAGAGGCGTTGACCAAAGTTCCGGTTCCCAAAGCCAATCTTTTTTGCAGCCTTGTAAAGGCATCTAAATCGCGGAAGTTGGCAAGATCGCGAACGTCGCGTTCAAGATAGGTCCTAACGTAATTTCTCAACCAGACTTGCCGGTCAACTGCGTTTTCTGTTTGCGTGAGTGCTGGGTAGCCCCCCCAACTGAGGTAATGGCTCCAAGCCTTCCCCTTTCGACGGGTGCCTAGGGTCTAAATAGGCATCGGGCAAAAGGTCAAGAATTCTGCCTTGTAAAAGTTGTTGCCAAAGGTGCTGGCCTGTCGTGCTTTTATCATAATCCATAATATAGCGTAAAATTTGGATTTGTATACCTAATTATGGCGTAAATTTAAGGAGGCATCCTTGCCCTTTTCGTTCACACCTGGCCCGTTAAAAGGCCTTGTCATCATCGAACCTCGCCGCTTTCCTGATGGGCGCGGTTGGTTCCAAGAAGGCTACAAACGGTCCGATTTTGTTCAGGCCGGTATCAGTGAAGCCTTCGTTCAAGATAATATCTCGCGTTCTAGCAAAGGAACGTTGCGAGGGTTGCATTTTCAACAGGGGACCAGCGCCCAAGGTAAGCTGGTGAGTGTTCTGGCTGGTGCGGTCTGGGACGTTGCTGTCGATCTTCGCCCCGACTCGCCCACCAAGGGCCAATGGTTTGGGGTCGAACTAACCGCCGAGCAACCACGGCTGTTCTACATCCCCCCAGGCTTTGCCCATGGGTTTGTTGCCTTACAGGACGAGACGCTTTTTACCTACAAATGCACCGCCGAATACCATAAGCCTAGCGAGGGCGGAATCGTGTGGAACGACCCAACTTTGGCGATCAAGTGGCCCCTGACTGACGTTCAAGTGTCTGACAAAGACGGGGTTTTACCCACGTGGAAGGAGTTCTGGTCATGATTTGGGTGGTAGGAGCCTCGGGGATGTTAGGGCAGGAACTGACTGCCGTCTTAAAAGCCAAAGGTCTCGACACGGTGGGAACCGATCGGGATGTCGATTTTCGTAAAGCAGACGCTGTCGCTGGCTTTGCTCAGGGAAAAAACCTTCAATGGGTGGTCAACTGTGCAGCCTACACTGCTGTCGATAAGGCCGAGGATGAGCCCGAGCTGGCTCGTTCCTTAAATGTCGACGGTCCAGCCGTCCTGGCCCGTTGGTGTGCCACGAGCGGTGCCAAGCTCATTCATATTTCGACCGACTACGTGTTTTCGGGCGAGGGCAAAGCCCCGTATACCGAAGACGATCACCCGGCCCCCACGGGGGTTTACGGCGTCACCAAAGAAGCCGGCGAGCAAGCGGTGCGTGGTGCCCTGGAACAACATATTATTTTGCGGACAGCGTGGCTGTATGGCCAGTATGGGCCCAACTTTGTGGCCACTATGCTCCGCCTGATGCGTGAAAAGCCCGAGTTTGGCGTGGTGAACGACCAATGGGGGGCCCCTACCTGGGCTTACGACCTGAGCCAAGTCATTGCCCATTTGATTCAAACCAACGCCTCGGCCTGGGGAACCTATCACGCCTCGGGCGAAGGGCAGGTTACCTGGTTCGGCTTTACCCAAGAAATCTACCGCCAAGCCAAAGACCTCGGTCTTGTTACCACTTCGCCCGTGATCAAACCCCTGACAACAGCCCAGTACCCCACCAAGGCTAAACGCCCCGCCTGGTCAGTGTTATCAAAAGCCAAGCTCAGGGCAAAGTTTGGTCTGACCTTCCCCGAATGGAATGATAGTTTGGCCAGGTTCCTGCGACTTATAAAAGAATAAAAGAAGGGCACGGTGGCCGATCAAACTCCCCGTTGGGTCTATCGTTTTCAAAATTTTCACAAGGCGTTTACCCTTTTGAAAGAAGCTCTGGAACAAAAAGCTCTGTCTTCTTTAGAAAAAGAAGGGGTTATCCAGCGGTTCGAGTACACCCTCGAGTTAGCCTGGAAAACGCTCAAAGATTACCTAGAAGCAGAAGGGGTCGTTTTATCAGAATCAACTCCTCGCGCCGTTCTTCGTCAGGGCTTTGAAGCCGGAATCCTTAAACAGGGAGAAGTTTGGCAAAAAGCGCTTGATGCTAGAAATTTAATGTCCCATACCTACAATCAAGAGGATTTTGAAACGGTTATTGCCGATCTCCGGCAAAGCTTTTTGTCAGCGTTTACCCAACTGTTCGAATTCTTTAGGTCAAAAGTTGAGGGAGATTCAGATTGACCGCTGGGTTTGGACTTACAGAACGTGACAAGCAGATTCTACACCAGGCCCTCGAAGAGGTAGATGATTCCCTAGAGCGTGTGGGCGTATTTGGGTCGCGTGCACAAGGACGCGAAAAACCCAATTCTGATCTTGATTTAGTCTTGTACGGTGCCAAGGATAAGTACACGGCAGGGCGTTTGATGTCATTGCTGCAGGAAAGCTCCTTGCCCATCTCGGTAGACATCGTTGTCTACGAAACCCTAAATAATCACGCTCTTAAAGAGCACATCGATTTAGTTTCAAAACCTCTTTTCGTGAAAACCGAAAACGGGTGGATTGATACGACCTCACAATAAAATCTTCAAGGATTGTCAATGCGAAACTTTAAAAACCTCATGGTGACAGGCGGTGCCGGGTTCATCGGTGCCAACTTTATTCGGTATGTCCTGACTAAGACCGACTTTACCGGACGTATCGTGAACTTTGACAAGTTAACCTATGCCGGCAACCCCGAAAACCTTGCCGATATCGCTGACCAATACCCCGCACGCTACGTTCTGGAACAGGGCGACATCTGCGACCCAAAACGGGTGGCCGAGGTTCTGCAAAAATATCAGGTGGACGCGGTAGCTCACTTTGCCGCCGAAAGCCATGTAGACCGCTCCATCCTGGGGCCCGGAGAGTTTGTTCGCACCAATATTGAAGGCACGTTTACTCTGCTCGAAGCTGTGCGAGCCGCATGGAAGGACCGCAACGATGTGCTGTTTCACCATGTCAGTACCGATGAAGTGTATGGTTCGCTGGGCGCTGAGGGCTACTTTACCGAGAGTACACCCTACGACCCCCGTAGCCCTTACAGTGCCAGCAAGGCTGCTTCGGACCACCTGGTCAGCGCGTACTTTCATACTTACGGTCTGCCGGTGACCAAATCGAACTGCTCGAACAACTACGGGCCCTTTCATTTTCCTGAAAAGCTGATTCCCCTGATGATTCTTAAACTGCAAAAGGGTGAAACCCTGCCAGTGTATGGTGACGGTAAGAACGTCCGCGACTGGTTGTACGTCGAGGACCACGCCGAGGCGATCTGGACGGTGATGACCAAGGGAGTTTTGGGCGAGACCTACAACGTCGGCGGCGAAAACGAGTGGGAGAACCTCAAGCTGGTGCAGGTGCTTTGTGAAAAGACTGCCGCCGCTTTGGGCCGCCCAGCTCAGGATTTTTTATCGCTCATACGCTTTGTTCCCGACCGACCCGGCCATGACCGCCGTTACGCCATTGATTGTTCCAAAATCAAGAAAGATCTAGGCTGGAAGCCCCGGACCGAGTTTTCGCAAGGTCTTGAAAAGACTGTAGCCTGGTACCTGGCCAACCCCGAATGGGTTCAAAACGTCGTCAGCGGTGCCTACAAAACTTGGTTAGAAAGGAACTACAGCGCTCGATGACGATTGATACAGGACTAACCGCCACCCTGGTGTATGGGGTAGCCTTTATCCTTTTTGTGGGGTTTTCGTGGGTACCGGCCCGCTGGATCGGGTTACCGGCCCCCACAGGGCGGAATGTTAATTTAGATGGTCTGCGGGGCCTGGCGGCCCTGGGGGTGTTCTTTCACCACTTTGCCTTGACGTATCGGTATCGCCAGACCGGGCGCTGGGAGCTGACTCCTTCGCACCTATTTAATATCAGCGGGCAAGGAGCGGTGATCATCTTCTTTATGATTACCGGGTACCTTTTTTGGGGCAAGATTTCGCGCGCCGAGGGCAAACCCGATTGGCGTTCGTTGTACCTGTCGCGGCTGTTCCGCTTGGCTCCCTTATATTGGCTCGTGGTGGTGTATGTCGTGGCGGTGGCCTTGTTCAGCACGGCCGGGGCGCCAATAAACTGGGGTGAGGTGGGCAACCAGGTCTTGTCGTGGGTGTTGTTTCAGCAACAAGACATTCACGGGTTTCATAACACCTGGATGTCGATCGCAGGGGTTAACTGGACTCTCATCTACGAGTGGACGTTCTACTTTCTTTTACCCCTCTTGGCCGCCTTGTACCTGTTGGCGCGTCGTTCCCGCTGGGTGACGGCGCTCCTCGTCGCGGCGGGCCTGTTTGTGACCCTTCAAGGTTTTAACCTGTTTACCCTGACCAGTTCGGGGTCGTTTTTGTACTTTATTTTGGGCGGCTTAACCTACTCGTGGGGCCAAAACCCCCGCTTGAAAGGTTTGGTAAAAGCCGCCTCGCACCCGGCGGCAGTGGCTGTACCGGTGGTTGCGTTGACCGTGTTGTTGGTGTTTTTCCCTGAAGCCTACGGCCTACCCCAAGCGTTGCTGATGTTTTTGGTGTTTGCCCCCATTGCCTGGGGTTGTTCCTTGGGTGGGTTGTTAAAAATCCGCCCCATTCGCCTGCTGGGCGAAATCAGTTACAGCGTCTACCTGTTGCAGGGCGTGGTTCTCTACTTAGCCTTTACGGTGTTGTGGCCCAGTTTCTTTACGCAGCCCCGCTCGGTTGAGGTGGTTTTTACCTCGCTGTTAGCCAGTGGAGTGGTGCTGATTTTGCTTTCGACCCTGACATTTCGCTTTATCGAAGCCCCTTTTATCCGCTTGGGTAAAAAAGTCGCCGAAGCGAAGTAGTACCACTTTCTTGACAATTGTAGGCCTTCCCTGTACACAAGAGGTAAGGCTTTTCTGTGCCCTCTACTTTTTATCTTGCGCTGAAGAACACTCGCCTCAACTTTCGCAAACGTTTGCCCGTGGGTATTTTCTTGGTTGCGGCAATGGCGCTTTTGTTCATCGGCAATGCCTTGTTCACCAATACCCAAGACGGGTTAAAGAACACCTACGTTCGAAGTCTGACCGGAGACCTCTCGGTCAGCGCTACCTCGTCCGACGGGTTCACGCTGTTCGGCAGTGAACTCCCCCTCATCGGCGAGTTTTTCAAAATCCCCCTGTTACCCCGTTACCAAGAACTCTCCTCACTCCTGAGCAAGTCAGACCCCAGGGCGTCTGTCCCCGTCATCATCGGCGGCGCCCAAGTCACCGATGGCCGCTTCAAGGGCCTATCCCCCTTCTTCGCCGTTAACCTCGTCGATTATTTCCACTTCTTCCCAGATCTTAAAATCCTCCAAGG
>JAJXVP010000058.1 GCA_021782055.1 bacterium
TTACTGGCCCAACGTCAAAAGACCTTGAATACAGCTGCAAGCCTACACCCAGAACGATTTGTCCACGGTTGCCGTCGAATAGCAGTCCAATCCGTTGTCGTGCTCAACAGGGCCTCGTAATTATATTAATAATCCAACCGAAAAGGCGCCATCTATATTGACAGATACCGCATGATAATCCCATTAATAGGGGTGTATTAGGTATAGGTGCTTATTATTTTGACTCTAAAGCTACTTTAGCGGATCTTCTGTCACAATACAAAAGCTTAGACTTTTCTGAGAAAAGACACCACAATATATCGATGATTTACAACATCAACAAATGGGATTCTGTTGCCGATCGGTATTTGGTTGCTTTTCATGATATAATTAGAAACAATCGTTGACATATGCGGCTTAGTAATTGTTTTGTAATCCTCAGAATTATTTAAATATCCAAAAACTGGGGTTGGGATAGGTATGACAAAGTTTAGAAAGCTTATATTTTTTGTCCTGTATTTACTTTTATTCTCCACAATAGCTTTTAGAGTAAAATTGTTTTTTTTCTCCAGTATTAGTAGAGAATTGTTAGTAATTCAGACTCTGATATTTGTTTTTTTATTTGGATACTTCATGTGGCAAGAAGCGATCTCGAATATTTTTCATTTGTATTTAAGATATTCAAGAAAACTCGCTTTGAAAAATATTAATCTGGCAACGTCAATGGAGGTTGTTTTAACGTTTCTTTTTTTTGTTGGGTTTGGTGGTTTTTCTAGTTTTCAGTGGACATTATTGACAGTTGATCCGATTTGTTTTTTGTTTTCATTTCTTGTTATGTATTACTGGGTGGCTTCTCTTTCTTACAGAGATTTTTTTGTTTCAAATACTCTAATATTTGCGAATAAAAAATTCTGGGATAAGTCAATGCTTTGGATAAAAGATCCTCGTGGAAAAAAGAATTTTGTATATTTTGATGATACAAATTTAAGTTCAACACAATTTGAGTCTATTTTGATTGAAAAACGAGCAAGTGAAGTAGTTATAGTAAAAACTGACTTCAGTAAAAATTTGATTGATTTGATTATTAGAGAACTCAAAAATCATAATATAGGTTATTTCTTAATCGAAAATGAAGCGTTCTGGAAAGACAATGATCGTTTTGATCAGCAATATTTGGTACGCGGTTATACAAACAGGGATTCCCTTTTGAATGTGTCTATAAAAAGAATAATCGATGTTCTTTTTTCGTTAATAGCTTTATTTCTGCTTCTCCCCGTTTTTGTTTTGGTTTTTTTGTTGATAAAAGCAGAAGATGGAGGACCAGTTTTTTATGTTAGTAAAAGAATTGGTAAAAATGGTAGAGAAATTAATTTTATTAAGTTTCGGTCTATGGTTGTCAATGCAGAAAAATTAAAATCGAGTATTTTTCATTTAAATGAACGTCCAGAGGGTCCGTTGTTTAAAATGAAAAATGATCCCCGCGTTACGAGAATAGGGCGAATATTAAGGAAGTATAGTATTGATGAATTGCCACAATTTATAAATGTTTTTAAGGGCGATTTGAGTCTTGTAGGACCCAGGCCACATTTAGCTTCAGAAGTTGCACATTACAAGGGGTTTCAATACCAAAGAATGGATTGTATACCGGGAATTACCTGTCTTGCCCAAATTAAAGATAGAAATGGATTATCGTTGGACAAGTGGATTCAGCTTGATTTAAAGTATCGCAATGAATGGAACTTTAAATTAGATTTTCTTATACTAGCAAAAACAGTAAAAATGATTTTCAAGGGTGTTTAGAATTTGCATTAGCATAAAGGAAACTATGAAACTTATATTAATTTTTGCCCTCCTAACATTGGGAGGTTTTCTTCAGGCTCAGGATTATTCTGGTTTAACAGGTAATAATTCTTTGAGTAGTATTTCAGGTGACCAGCAACTAGCTTTGAAGTCTTTGGCCAGTCAAAACACTCAAGCCTCAGCTCAGCCCACCCCAACGCCCACTCCACAGCCGACACCTGTTGCAAGTCTGCTCCCGACCGAAGAAAAGTTGTCACCAGTAGAAAAGCTGTACGAGCATATTTATAGCGAAAATAAAGATACTGCTCCCTTGCGTCAGTATGGGTACGATATTACAAAACCTTTCCATATCCCCTTAGCTGGCAATGTCTTACCAAGTTATGTATTAGGGCCGGGGGACGAGCTAACGTTGTATGTTTGGGGTGACCCTGTCGACCTGGGTGCTATACCCCCGTTAAGCCATTTAGAGGTTGGTAAGTCTGGCGGTGTATTTTACGCGCCTGTAGGTTTTTTGCCAGCTTCAGGTTTGACTTTAGGTGAATTGCAGAAAACTCTAAAGCAAGAAATGGCTCGTAAGTTCAAGCATTTTGATTTGTCGGTGACCGTGAGTCAAATTCGTCAGTTTTCTGTGCTGGTGACCGGGTTTGTCCGCCACCCAGGGTTGATTCCCATAACCTCGGGGTACGATGTTCTGTCAGTCTTGCAGGCCGCAGGCGGCGTCAGTAAAAATGGTAGTTTACGATCGATCGTGTGGACCTCGGCTGACGGGCAGACTCATACGATTGACTTATACAAATTGCTCATGTACGGAAAACCTCTCAAAATTAGCTTTAACGAAGGTGATTCGTTGTATGTTCCCCCATTAGGGACTACCGTGGCGGTGGCAGGCGCGGTTCTGCGCCCCGCGATTTACGAAGCCTTACCTAACGAAACTTTAAAAGATTTTCTTGCTATGGCGGGGGGCGCAGCATTAAATAGCGCCCAGGGCCAGTACCGTGTGACGACCTTACAGGGGGGGACCGCCTCTGTCGCCCAAGGCAGTATCGCTCAAAGCAACTTTAGTCAACAAACGGTAAAAGCCCCCACCTTGCTCGAACTCTACCCTGGCAGTTTACAAATCAACAACGGCGTTTATGCAGAAGGTCCCCTCTATAACCCGGGTTGGTTTCTCCTGGCCAATAACCGTAGCTTAGCATCAGTTTTAAAAAACCTAGATTTCGAGCCTTCCGCAGACATGGGGCGTGCCGTCATCCTCCGAACCGCTCCCGAAACGAATGTGGTCACTGCCGTTAGCTTTGACCCAATTGCTGTTTTGAACGGAAAAGCCGATGTGACGCTTGAACCACGTGACAAACTCGTCTTTTTTCAAAATCAAACAAAAAAAGATGTTGTTATTTTTGGTGCCGTTCAAAAAGCCGCGGTGGTTCCTTGGCGAACGAAGCTTGAACTTAACGATGTCCTCGGGGCTGTGTCCTTTCAAGGGGACCCGCGCAACCTAATGGTAAGAGTGTTTCAAAAGGAACCGGAGACCTCGGCGGATGAAAATAACCGACTAGTTCAAGGGAAAAATGCCAGTGGTAACGCTGAAGGCCAGAGTAACACCAATTCTACTCAGTTCGATTTGGCCTTGCTGGCACAACAGAATCAACAAAAGCAACAGAATTCGACAGTTCCAACACTCAAGTCTACTACAGAACAGCGTCCCCGAGAAAAGAATACCATTCATGACGTTTATTTGCGTGACTATCTAACCTCCCCTGACTCTAAGCCTTTTTACATCGAGCCCGGGGCTCGCCTTGAAGTGTTACCAATCCCGTCCACTATTCCCAGCCAGATGGTTGTTCTTAATGGGGCTGTGGCTCGTCCGGGAACTTACCCCTTAATTGCCGGTATGAAACTCACGGACCTTATCGCCGAGGCGGGCGGGGTGACAAAGAATGCGTTCTTAACGGGTATTGTGATCAACCGTAAGACTATTGTCTCAGGGCAAAAAGCTGAGGTCAACAAAGTAACGTTAGCCATGAAGTTGCAAATTGCCGATTTAGAATCACAATTGCCGGGTATTACGGATCCGATTTCTCGTGCGGCCTTGTTGTCAAAGATTTCAGCGCAAAAGACGGCCCTTTCGGTGCTTCAAGCCGATTTGGCCAATTCCCTTGGGCGGCTCAATATTCAAATGCCTTCTACCTATGCCCAGCTGAAAGGGTCGCAAGTTGATGTAAGTTTAGAAGATGGTGATAAGATCTTTATACCCCAGGTTCCAAGCTATGTGCTGGCCGTGGGAGCCGTGTATAACCAATCGGCTCAGGCCTATCTTCCTGGCGAAACGGTGGGTGATGTCCTTTCGCGGTCTGGTGGTATAAGTCCTACGGGCGATGCCAGTAAGGTTTACGTGGTTCGGGCAAACGGGTTGGTTGAAAGTTCAATCAATCACCAGTTCCTTTTCTGGAATAATTTCAACCAAGTCAAATTAGGACCTGGTGACGCCGTGGTGGTTCCTGCGAGTGACCAGAACGCCGTTGATGCCTGGGCCGTCTTTAAAGATTCCGTCAATATTTTGGGTACTTTAGTGGGTACTACGGCAAATACCTTCGCGATCTTGAAGACCTTGGGGCTGATATGAAAGGAATTATCTTAGCAGGGGGCAGTGGTACCCGCTTGTACCCGGCTACTCGCGTGGTCTGTAAACAGCTTTTGCCGGTGTATGACAAGCCCATGATTTACTACCCCTTGTCGACACTGATGTTGGCAGGGATAAAAGAGATTCTCATCATCTCAACCCCTGCCGATACCCCGAGGTTTCAAGACCTCTTGGGTAATGGCGCGGACTTGGGCCTCAAATTAAGCTACAAGGTTCAAGAGGTTCCCAATGGACTGGCACAGGCCTTTGTGCTAGGGCGCGAGTTTGTGGGTGACGATTCTGTCTGCTTGGTTTTAGGTGATAACATCTTCTATGGCCCGCACTTAACGGGTATGCTTCAAAAAGCCGCTCAATGTCAGTCAGGTGCTACAGTCTTTGGGTACTATGTTAGTGACCCCGAACGGTATGGTGTGGTCGATTTTGACGCCTCGGGCAAGGCCCTATCCCTCGAAGAAAAGCCTACCAAGCCTAAGTCAAACTACGCCGTTGTGGGCTTGTACTTTTACGATAACCAAGTTCTCGACATCGCGGCCAACCTTAAACCGTCGGCTCGGGGCGAATACGAAATCACCGATGTTAACCGCGAATACTTGAACCGGGGTCAGCTCAACGTCGAGCTCATGAGCCGGGGCTATGCTTGGCTCGATACGGGCACCCACGATAGCTTAGTTGATGCTACCAACTTCGTTAAAGCGATCGAAGACCGCCAGGGCCTAAAAATCGCCTGCCTCGAAGAAGTGGCCTTTCGTATGGGCTACATTACGAAAGACCACCTGCGTGTTTTGTATGAACGCCAAGCCAAATCATCGTATGGAGCGTACCTCAAGCGGTTGTTGAGTGAGGTTTAAAATTAAAATCCCTCGGTGAGACTCTCGTTATCCCTCATTCCCCTTTGGTTTGATAGTACAACAGCTGGTTTTCTAGCTCACGCTGATAGGCGCGGGTTTCGACAAGCCATAGCGCTAAGCGGCGAAACTCCTCGTAGGTTAAAAGTTCCCCTGCGGGTAGGTTGTCCCGGGCTGGGGCGTGTACCCACTTGACTGTTGGTTCAAGGGGGCGTACCGGTAACGGTAGTTTCACCCCTGCGGTTGCGCACGAACTCAAAAGCAAGACAATAATAAGAATACTGAGCCTCATCACCAATCTCCTCTCGAGGGTAGGTGACATGCCAACTCGGTGTTCTGCTTCAAATTTCTTTGACGATTTTTCTATGCTGTTGCTCTAGCCCAGAAAGTAAGCCGCCTGCACTGCCGTTATGCCTTGGATTAAAGGGCGGGTTTCGGAATCTTGCGATAAGACGAAAGAACCTAAAAGCGGTTTATCAAGAAACTCCTGTAGGCCCCGAAGGGCTCGTCCATCCGAATGGCTGACTTTTTCAGCCATTTTAATTTCAAACGCGTAGTAGCCTCGCGGGGTTTCTACTAAAACATCGACTTCACGACCGTCTACCGTTCTCAGGTGCGTAAACTCGGCAGTAAGACCTAAAGCACGAGCCTGTTTGTAAAGCTCAGCGGTAACCAGGCTTTCGAATTCATGGCCAGTCAGGTCGCCTTCGCGTTGAAGAACAGCCCGCAAAACCCCATGATCTAAGTAGTGCACTTTGGGCGTCTTGCTCAGCCTTTTGGCAGGGTTTTTGGTCCATGGCGCCAGGCTCAAGGCTTGGTAGCTTAATTCAAAATAGCGAAGGTAGCGCTGAACCGTTTTCACGCTTAAACCGAGTTCAACTGCTAAAGCGGAGGCGTTGACTAAAGTTCCGGTTCCCAAAGCCAATCTTTTTTGCAGCCTTGTAAAGGCGTCTAAATCGCGAAAGTTGGCAAGATCGCGAACGTCGCGCTCAAGATAGGTCCTAACGTAATTCCGCAACCAGAGTTGTCGGTCAACAGCGTTTTCTGTTTGCGTGAGTGCTGGGTAGCCTCCCCAGCTGAGGTAATGGCTCCAGGCCTTTCCCTTCGCAGGGTGCCTAGGGTCTAAAAAGGCATCGGGTAAAAGGTCAAGACTCCTGCCTTGTAAAAGTTGTTGCCAAAGGCTCGGTTTGACCTCTTCGTCGAACGTCTGCGTGACCAGTTCTGGCAAAGTTAAAGGAAAGACTTCAACGATAGCGCAACGGCCTGCTAGGCTTTCTTTGACCTTTTCAAGAAGAAGCAACTGACTTGAACCTAAAAGAACATACCGGGTTTCCGGTGACAAATCGTAGACAGCTTTAATCGCCTCGATCAACCCAGGCTCTTTTTGCACTTCGTCGAGAATGGCGTGGGGGTAAAGACTCTTCCACTGTGCCGATGTCAGTTTGGCCCATCGGCTACGCGTTACAGGGTCATCCAGCGAAATATAGGCATAGTCCTGAAACAGCTGTCGTGCCAAAGTGGTTTTGCCTGTTTGCCGCGCTCCGGTCAAAACAAGAATTCTGCCAAAAGGGCTGGCACTGGTTTGCTGTACTAAGGTGCTGGTCTGTCGTGCTTTTATCATAATCCATAATATAGCGTAAAAATTGGATTTGTATACCTAATTATGGCGTAAATTTAGGGAGGCATCCTTGCCCTTTTCGTTCACCCCAGGCCCCTTAAAAGGCCTTGTCATCATCGAACCTCGCCGTTTTCCCGATGGGCGGGGGTGGTTTCAAGAAGGCTACAAACGGTTCGATTTTGTTCAGGCCGGTATTAGTGAAACTTTTGTTCAAGATAATATCTCGCGTTCTAGCAAAGGAACGTTGCGGGGGTTGCACTTTCAACAGGGGGCCTATGCCCAAGGTAAGCTGGTGAGTGTTCTGGCAGGGGCCGTCTGGGACGTTGCTGTCGATCTTCGCCCCGACTCGCCCACCAAGGGCCAATGGTTTGGGGTCGAACTAACTGCCGATCAACCACGTCTGTTCTACATCCCCCCAGGTTTTGCCCATGGGTTTGTGGCTTTACAGGACGAGACGCTGTTCACCTACAAATGCACCGCCGAATACCATAAGCCCAGCGAGGGCGGCATCGTGTGGAACGACCCAACCTTGGCGATCAAGTGGCCCCTGACCGACGTTCAAGTGTCTGACAAAGACGGGGTGTTGCCCACGTGGAAGGAGTTCTGGTCATGATCTGGATTGTTGGTGCTTCGGGCATGTTAGGTCAGGATCTGACTGCCGTCTTAAAAGCCAAAGGGCTCGACACGGTGGGAACCGACCGAGGTGTCGATTTTCGCAAAGCTGACGCTATTGCTGGGTTTGCTCAGGGTAAGGCTATTGATTGGGTAGTCAACTGCGCCGCCTATACCGCTGTCGATAAGGCCGAGGATGAGCCCGAGCTGGCTCGTTCCTTAAATGTCGACGGTCCAGCCGTCCTGGCTCGTTGGTGCGCCGCGAACAAAGCCAAGCTCATTCATATTTCGACCGACTACGTGTTTTCGGGTGAAGGTAAGGCCCCTTATACCGAAGACGATCACCCGGCCCCCACTGGGGTTTACGGTGTCACAAAAGAGGCTGGCGAGCAAGCGGTGCGCGGGTCCCTCGATCAGCATATTATTTTACGCACAGCCTGGCTGTACGGCCAGTATGGGCCCAACTTTGTGGCCACTATGCTCCGTTTGATGCGTGAAAAACCCGAGTTCGGCGTGGTGAACGACCAATGGGGAGCCCCTACTTGGGCTTTTGATCTAAGTCAAGTAATCGCACAGTTGATTCAAACCAACGCCTCGGCTTGGGGCACCTATCACGCCTCGGGCGAAGGGCAGGTGACCTGGTTCGGTTTTACCCAAGAAATCTACCGCCAAGCCAAAGACCTCGGCCTTGTTAGCTCTACGCCTGTAATCAAACCCCTGACAACGGCCCAGTACCCCACCAAGGCCAAACGCCCCGCGTGGTCGGTGTTGTCAAAGGCCAAGCTTAAGGCCGTTTACGGCCTGACCTTTCCTGAGTGGAAGGACAGCTTGGCCAGGTACCTGCATCTTATAAAAGAATAAAAGAAGGGCACGGTGGCCGATCAAACTCCCCGTTGGGTCTATCGTTTTCAAAACTTTCACAAGGCGTTTACCCTTTTGAAAGAAGCTCTGGAACAAAAAGCTCTGTCTTCTTTAGAGAAAGAAGGTGTTATCCAGCGCTTCGAGTACACCCTTGAGTTAGCCTGGAAAACGCTCAAAGATTTCTTAGAGAGTGAAGGGATTGTTTTACCAGAAATAACTCCTCGCGCCGTTCTTCGTCAGGGGTTTGAAGCAGGTGTCCTCAAGCAAGGCGAAGTTTGGCAAAAAGCGCTTGATGCTCGAAATTTGATGTCCCATACCTACAATCAAGAAGATTTTGAAACAGTTATAGCCGATCTCCGGCAAAGTTTTTTGCCTGCGTTTTCCCAACTTTTCGAATTCTTTAGGTCAAAAGTTGAGGGAGATTCAGCTTGACCGCTGGGTTTGGACTTTCAGACAATGACAAGCAGATTTTGCGCCAAGCCCTCGAAGAGGTAGATGACTCCCTAGAGCGCGTGGGAGTATTTGGGTCGCGTGCCCAAGGACGCGAAAAACCCAATTCTGATCTTGATTTAGTCTTGTACGGTGCCAAGGATAAGTATACGGCAGGGCGTTTGATGTCATTGCTGCAGGAAAGCTCCTTGCCCATCTCGGTAGACATCGTTGTTTACGACACTCTCCATAACCCAGCCCTAAAAGAGCACATAGATTTAGTTTCAAAACCTCTTTTCGTGAAAACTGAAAAGGGGTGGGTTGATACAACCTCACAATAAAATCTTCAAGGATTGTCAATGCGAAACTTTAAAAACCTCATGGTGACAGGCGGTGCCGGGTTCATCGGTGCCAACTTTATTCGGTATGTCCTAACCAAGACCGACTTTACCGGACGTATCATTAACTTTGACAAGTTAACCTATGCCGGCAACCCCGAAAACCTTGCCGATATCACTGACCAATACCCCGCACGCTACGTTCTGGAACAGGGCGACATCTGTGACCCAAAACGGGTGGCCGAGGTTCTGCAAAAATATCAGGTGGATGCGGTGGCTCACTTTGCCGCCGAAAGCCATGTGGACCGCTCTATCCTGGGCCCTGGCGAGTTTGTCCGTACCAATATCGAAGGCACCTTTACTCTGCTCGAAGCCGTGAGGGCCTTGTGGAAAGACCGCAAGGATGTGCTGTTTCACCATGTCAGTACCGATGAAGTGTATGGGTCGCTGGGCCAAGAGGGCTACTTTACCGAGACCACACCCTACGACCCCCGTAGCCCGTACAGCGCCAGTAAGGCTGCTTCGGACCATTTGGTCAGCGCGTATTTTCATACCTACAGCCTGCCAGTGACCAAATCGAACTGCTCGAACAACTACGGGCCGTTCCACTTTCCTGAAAAGTTGATTCCCCTGATGATTCTTAAGTTGCAAAAGGGCGAAACCTTGCCAGTGTACGGCGACGGTAAGAACATTCGCGACTGGCTGTACGTCGAGGACCACGCCGAGGCCATCTGGACGGTGATGACCAAGGGCGTGCTGGGCGAGACCTACAACGTCGGCGGCGAAAACGAGTGGGAGAACCTCAAGCTCGTGCAGGTGCTTTGTGAAAAGACTGCGGCCGCTTTGGGTCGCCCAGCTCAGGATTTTTTATCGCTGATCCGCTTTGTTCCCGACCGGCCCGGCCATGACCGTCGTTACGCCATTGACTGTTCTAAGATTAAAAAAGAGCTAGGCTGGAAGCCCCGAACCGAGTTCTCGCAAGGCCTTGAAAAAACCGTAGCCTGGTACCTGGCCAACCCTAAATGGGTTCAAAACGTCGTCAGCGGTGCCTACAAAACTTGGTTAGAAAGGAACTACAGCGCTCGATGACGATTGATACAGGACTAACCGCCACCCTGGTGTATGGGGTGGCCTTTATCCTTTTTGTGGGGTTTTCGTGGGTACCGGCCCGCTGGATCGGGTTACCGGCCCCCACAGGGCGGAATGTCAATTTAGATGGTCTGCGGGGCCTGGCGGCTCTGGGGGTGTTCTTTCACCACTTTGCCCTGACGTACCGCTATCACCAGACCGGGCGTTGGGAGCTGACCCCCTCGCATCTGTTTAATATTAGCGGCCAAGGGTCGGTAATCATCTTTTTTATGATTACCGGGTACCTGTTTTGGGGCAAGATCTCGCGCGCCGAGGGCAAGCCCGATTGGCGTTCGTTGTACCTGTCGCGGCTGTTCCGCTTGGCTCCTTTATATTGGCTGGTGGTCGTGTATGTCGTGGCGGTGGCCTTGTTCAGCACGGCCGGGGCGCCAATCAACTGGGGTGAGGTGGGCAACCAGGTTTTGTCGTGGGTGTTGTTTCAACAACAGGACATTCATGGGTTTCATAACACCTGGATGTCGATCGCCGGCGTGAACTGGACCCTCATCTACGAGTGGACGTTTTACTTTCTTTTGCCCCTCTTGGCCGCCCTGTACCTGTTGGCACGCCGTTCCCGCTGGGTGACGGCTCTGCTCGTCGCGGCGGGCCTGTTTGTGACCATTCAAGGCTTTAACCTGTTTGCGCTGACTAGTTCAGGGTCGTTTTTGTATTTTATTTTGGGGGGCTTAACCTACTCGTGGGGCCAAAACCCCCGCCTGAAAGGTTTGATAAAGGCCGCCTCGCACCCGGCGGCGGTGGCTATACCCGTGGTCGCGTTGACCGTGTTGTTGGTGTTCTACCCCGAAGCCTACGGTCTACCCCAAGCCTTGCTGATGTTTTTAGTGTTTGCCCCCATTGCCTGGGGTTGTTCCTTGGGTGGGTTGTTAAAAATCCGCCCCATTCGCCTGCTGGGCGAAATCAGTTACAGTGTCTACCTGTTGCAGGGCGTGGTGCTTTACCTTGCCTTTACCGTGTTGTGGCCCACGTTCTTTACGCGACCTCGGTCGGTTGAGGTGGTCTTTACCTCGCTTTTAGCCAGCGGGGTGGTGCTGATTCTGCTTTCGACACTCACCTTTCGCTTCATCGAAGCCCCCTTTATCCGCTGGGGCAAAAGGGTCGCCGAAGCGAAGTAGTGCCACTTTCTTGACAATTGTAGGCCTTCCCTGTACACAAGAGGTAAGGCTTTTCTGTGCCCTCTACTTTTTATCTTGCGCTGAAGAACACTCGCCTCAACTTTCGCAAACGTTTGCCCGTGGGTATTTTCTTGGTTGCGGCAATGGCGCTTTTGTTCATCGGCAATGCCTTGTTTACCAACACCCAAGATGGGTTGAAGAACACCTACGTTCGAAGTCTGACCGGCGAGCTCTCGGTCAGCGCTACCTCGTCCGACGGGTTCACGCTTTTTGGCAGTGAACTCCCCCTCATCGGCGAGTTTTTCAAAATCCCCCTGTTACCCCGTTACCAAGAACTCTCCTCACTGCTAAGCAAGTCTGACCCCAGGGCTTCAGTTCCCGTCATCATCGGCGGTGCCCAGGTCACCGATGGCCGCTTCAAGGGCCTATCCCCCTTCTTCGCCGTTAACCTCGTCGATTACTTTCACTTCTTCCCCGACCTAAAAATCCTCCAAGGCACCCCACCTCCTCCCGGAACTCCTGCGCTCTTCCTCAACGCTCAGCTCTACCACGAAATTTCGCTCTCGCTGGGCCATGCCCCTGCCTTGGGCGAAAAATTCATGCTCGCTACCGCGCAAGAAAACTCTTTTACCCTGCGCGAAGTTCCCCTGGCGGGAGTGTTTGCTTACCCGGTAACTGATAAGTTGTTTGACAGCGTTATCCTCATCGACGCGGACACGGGCCGACAGCTCAACGGCTACTACGTCTCGGACACCTACAAAGCCCCCAAAGCCCAAAGCGACCTGTTAACCGACAACCTCGATGACCTGTTTTCGTCGTCGTCCGACGTGGTTTCGACCAAAGGTTCGGGCCTGACCATTCAAGATGTCACCAAGGACATTAAAACCGATACGCAGGCCCCTAAGGCCGACCCCGGGACCTGGAACTTTGTTCTGCTCAAGGTCAAAAAAGGTACTAAGGTGTCAGCCGCCGAAAAAGCCTTGCGGGCTTCGCTTGCCAAGCAAAAGCTAGGCGTTCAGGTGCGCGACTGGCGCGATACGGCGGGCGGTAACGCCAAAGTGGTCTGGTTCCTCCAGCTCTTATTCAATATCGGGCTTGTCTTTATTTCGCTTGTTGCGTGTTTGATTGTAATGAATTCGCTGGCCCTTTCGGTCGCTGAACGTACCCGCGAAATTGGAACCCTGCGCGCCCTAGGTGCCCAAAAAGCTAAGGTTGCTTCGTTGATTGGCTACGAAACCCTCATCTTGGTCACCGGTGCCGGCATTCTGGGCGTTCTCTTGGGGGCCTTTGCGCTCGAGGTGGTAGCCCATACCGGCGGTGTGCGCCTCACCAACCCGTTGATCGCCTCGTTGTTTGGCGCTGATCGCTACATTCCTCACGTTGCCCCTCTGCTCATGTTAGAACACTTTGGCGTCAGCCTTGTGCTAGGCCTGTTGTCAATGCTCCTTCCTATCCGCAAAGCCCTGTTGATCGTTCCGATCCAGGCGATGGCAAGGGAGTAGTCATGGTTTTATCGTTAGCGTGGCGGAACTTTTTTCGGCAACGGCATCGTTACCGCGTCTTAGCGGCGGCCCTCGTGTTGGGGGCCGTGGTGTTCTCACTGTTGTTCGGTGTCACCGCCTCGCTTAACCAAACCGTTCGTGAAAAAGCCGCAAGGTACTTTTCGGGCGACGTCGTGGTCTTAAGCTGGGAACCGTCGAACGATCACCTGTTAAAAGCCCAAAAGCAGATCTTTGCCGCCATCAAGCAAAGCGGAATTGATGTGAGCGCCTTGCACCGCCGCAGTGTGTACTACGGTGCCGACGCCCAACTGTTCTTTAACGGCTCGTCGTTGATTCAGCGCCGCGTTATTGGCGTCGATTTTAGCGTAGAGCAAAATGACTTTGACCGCATGGATTTTCTTTCGGGGACCCCTGTACCGTCAAAAAGCCGCGAAGACGTCTGGGTTTCGGACGATACTGCCCGGCGGCTTCACGTCAAAACGGGTGATCTTGTCGTGTTGATGGTCAAAACCGTCGAAGGTTACAGCAACACGATCAATTTAAAAATTCGCGGCATTTTTGCCGATTCGAGCTTTTTTGGCTTTGCTTGCTATATGGACTACAAAGTTCTTAACCGCGCCTTGGGTCGTCCTGTAGACGCCGTCACCGAAATCGGCGCCACGTTGGGGCCAGGCACCTCGCAAGAAGACGCGGCCGAACGGCTGTGGCACGCCCTTAAGGGCAAAGTGCCTCTGTTGCCGTTGATGAAGACCAAAGATGATATCGATGCCTTTACAGGCCAGCACCCGCTAAAGCACAAAGAGTACGATGTCTTGCCTTTGACGTCGCGACTCAAACAGATCAATGACCTTACCAATGGCATCACGGCGGTTAACCTCTTGTTGTCACTGGTGTTTTTGATTGTTGTGACCATCGGGGTTTTCAACACGTACCAGATGATTGTCTTTGAAC
>JAJXVP010000003.1 GCA_021782055.1 bacterium
CTTTAGAAGTCAGGGAGGGAGGTATCAAGGTCAGTCCTATATGGGGCATATCGCAGACTGTCTTGGCTGTGACCTACGAGCAAAGTGCCTTAGAAAAGACACAACAAAAGCACGTCAGGTAACTATTCTTAACAAGGAAATTGAGAGTCAAAGGATCAATTACTCAAGCCTAATGAAGAAAAGAAAGGATGGGGACCGTTGAACCGCTTTACTCTTCGAGGCAAAAAGAAACTAAATGAGAGATGAACGGGGATTTGATGGAATGAGACCAAGGCTCATTCACACGATGTCCCGTTGTAGAAACACTTGTGAAAAAGGACAATTGCCATTCCCTTTTCAAAAGGTTTTTTCTACAACCTCGTTAGATTGATCAATAAGAAGGAAAACGTTCGATGCGGACGAAATTTCGAGGTAGGAATGAGTTACGTCCATCTCCAGTTCGGAGGAATCTTCTGTGGAGCTTGCCTCTATGAGAAATAGAGTGCTTGTATTTCTTCTGATTTTATTTATGTGCGGACCAGCGGTCTGGGTCGCTGGCCAGTCCGAGGCAAGTTTGAAAGATCCATCAGGCTCTAGTAATTATGACTTTCAAGATAGGAGTTCAAAAGTTGCTGCGAATTTGCTATTCTCGGAAATAATCTGTAGTGAACTTGGGTTTGTCGGAAGTCTAAAATGGGGTCCGGAATTCAATGGATATGCAAGTGGAATTTATGGATGCTTATCAATATTGACACCTATCAGGTTTCTTCTCGAAGCTGGAAACACACGTGAAGAGGATATTATTCCGAAGACTTTGATCGCTGAGGTTGGAGGAACGCTTGCAATCGGATTTTCATACTACTCATTTGAATACGATCATGAGACGAATCAAGGTAAACGTTTTCTAAATAGTTTCATAGGCTATTCGGTAATTGCCGTTCCCATAGTTGTTTTGGATGGATTCTTGTCGAGGAAGCCGTTCAAGTTCATGTGAGACACGACAATCTAACATCCGGTGTGTGCCACGACGAAGAAATATAAACCTGCAATGGGTGAAGTTTAGTCCGTAACTATGTGACAGATGAAGGAATGCACCATAGGTGCATGGCCCTTCGAGGTCTACCTACAGGGGTTGGTTTCAAACCGCCGAATGCGGCTGGGATAAAGAGTCTTTGGTCGTGAATGATTCGGTTAAAAGGCTCAGGCTTGACTGGGTTAGGTGGGGTATCAGGAGACGAACGCAAGTGAACCGTTATCGAGGTGTCGTGTGTGAGTTACATGAGGTCAAAAACCGCATTCACTAGTGTGCGGCGATTCAGTCCATCGGGAAACCTGTCTACTGGGTGGATGGCCTCCGGCATAAAGACGGCGTGAACTGGTGCTGGGCTGTTGCGCGGAACGTGGGAACCTTAGGTTTCGATGTCAAGGGAAAACCTCAAGCAGAGAACCTGACAAGAGGGAAAGTACTGATGCGAAACACAGGGACGGATCGGTTCGTAGTAGTGTTGAAGTTTGTGTAATGGAGATGGAACGAAGGGACCGACATAACCAGGCTGACCTGAGAAGACCAACTGGCAAAGGGATGAGTCCGTCAAGTCATGCCAAGTCTTTTAATATTCCGAAGTTGAGGGTGATGGAAGCCTGGAAACTGGTAAAAAGGAATGGCGGGGCTGCCGGAATTGACGGGGTAAGTATCCAGAAGTTTGAGCATAAACTCAAACGGAATCTTTATACGATATGGAACCGTATGTCCTCAGGCAGTTACCATCCTGCCCCTGTGCTAAGGGTGGAAATACCCAAGAAGAGCGGAGGAACCAGGCCCTTGGGAATACCAACGGTTGCTGACAGGATTGCTCAAATGACAGCTCGGCTTTGTTTCGAGCCGCTAGTGGAACAGCATTTTCATGTAGATTCCTACGGGTATCGGCCAGGGAAGTCGGCCCATGATGCGGTAGAGAAAGCTCGGCGACGTTGTTGGGAGTATGATTGGGTGATTGATCTGGATATCAAGTGATTCTTCGACACCATAGATCACAGTCTGATGCTCAAAGCGGTAGAACATATGAAGCCGCCAGAATGGGTTAGGCTGTACGTCGAGAGGTGGTTGAAAGCCCCAGCAAAGGACCGAGCAGGCAATTGTACGATACGGGAAAAAGAGACTCCGCAAGGCAGTGTCATCAGCCCGGTTCTAGCAAACTTGTTTCTCCAATTTGCCTTTGACCAGTGGATGAAACGGAGGAATCCGGGGAATCCTTTTGAACGGTATGCGGATGACATGGTTATCCATTGCCGCACGTACGAACAAGCTCAGGAATTACTTGAGGCCATCACGGGAAGACTCACCGAGTGTAATCTTACGGTTCACCCCGAAAAGACCAAGATAGTTTACTGCAAGGACGGGAAGCTCCGGATGAAATACACCGATACGCGTTTCAAGTTTCTTGGGTTTGATTTTCGGTCTAGGGTGGCCAGGAGTAACACTGGAAAGTTATTCTTAGAATTTGGCCCAGGGATAAGCAGGGAAGCTGAACGAGAAATCAAAGCTGAGATTCGCTGCTGGAAAATCCAACGAGCGGGCGACGCTGATCTGAACCGGCTATCCGAGCTATACAATTCGCGTCTGCGCGGTTGGTACAATTATTACGGAGAGTTCCGGCCGTCTGAGATGTACAGAATATTCTGCCTATTTACCAGGATACTGGTCAAATGGGCAGTTATGAAGAGCCGTATGATGGGAGACTATCACGTACGGTTCCGTGAGAGGCTGGGGGTGCAATTCCCCCGGCCTACTCGACCAGATTCGCCTATGTCACGAAACTTGCCTATGCGCCTATACGGCGTGCAAGTTTCGCGCCATTTAACGGCGAACTGGTTAAGCCAATGTTCGATGGACGCCTTCGGCGCAGGAAGTTAGAAATACAAGACCAACTTGACCAAGATTGGTCTTGGGTAGTAGACTAGTCGTATGAAAACTCTTGCTGTTGCGGAAGTAAAAACTCACTTGTCTGCGCTTTTGAAGGAAGTCGAATCGGGCCAGGAAATTGGAATCACCTTTGGCAGAAAAAAGGAAACCATTGCTGTGATTGTACCCATCGACGAATACAAAAAAATCAAAACTCGGAAACTTGGAACTCTGGAAGGGAAAGTAACTATCAAATTTGGTGACAATTGGAGCATGACCGACGAGGAATTATTGAACTCATGAAAATTCTACTCGATACTCACTATCTCCTTTGGTCGTTTATTGATACTAAGAAAATTGAAAAACGCATTCTTGACTTTTTGCTATCGCCTGAGAATGAAATTTTTTATAGCCAAGCAAGTCTTTGGGAAATTTCAATCAAGTACAGTATTGGCAAGTTGGAAATAAATGGGATGACACCGGAAGGCCTCTATGAGGAGATTGAATCAGGCTACTACTTGAACTTAAAACTCGACAATGAGGATTTGGTTTCTTTTTATCAACTCGCTGTCGAGCATCGCGACCCTTTTGACCGAATTATGATGTGGCAGTCAATTCGAAAGGATATTCCGTTTTTGTCTTCCGACTCAAAGGTAAAAAATTATGAAAAGTACGGATTGAGGCTGGTTTGATTGCATCGAGCAACGGCTTCAACGTGTGCCATGAGAGGCACCTAAATCACAAAAAGATGGTGATGTATTCGTAACTTTACTAATGATGAGGGAACCAAGGAGATTTGGCGGCTATAATGGACCCACAGGGCTAGACAAGGGAATAAGCTTGTCGGCCTGATGTTGTGGAGGGGTAATAAGTTGGGAGAACGCACGAGGAGCCATTAAAGCAAAGAGTTTAAGTTCAAGGTAGCCATTGCCACCATCAAGCGTGATAAGCTGCTATCTGAGCTAGCCGCAGAGTTTGAGGTTTATCAGACTCTGATCAGCAACTGGAAACGCCAACTCATGGAACAGGAAGTTGTCGGTGTCAACGAGGATCTTGTAAAGACAATCGGACACCAGACCATCCAAATCGACTGGCTAAAAAAAAAGCTCGGGATCTCCGAACAGTGGAGTGGCGGGCAATGATGAAGCCTAGTTTCACTCTCGCGGTCTGGGTACTACTATGTCCCTGAACAGGAAACGGATTAGGCGCCTGATGTCGATACTCAGGATCAAGGTGATCTACCCGGGGCGAAACCTTTCAAACCGGAACCAGGAACACAAAGTCTATCCGTACCAGGTCTGGAGTACTGACATCACCTACATACGATTGCAACGGGGATGGATGTATTTGGTAGTCATTGTGGACTGGGCTACACGAACGGTCCTTAGCTGGCGGGTGTCTAACACTTGTGACCGTAGCGATCAAGGGGCAACTTTCACTAGTCCCGACTTTACCAAGCCACTGTTGGACCTCGGGGTCAAAAAGGGATTGTATTGGCCAATTCATCGCCAAATACAATACCGAAACACCACACTCGGCCTGCGGTGGAAAGCCGCCAATGAAGACCTACACCTCAAGTCTTGAGGGAAAAGTCCCCGCCTAAGCTAAGCTTAGAAAAGGGCAAATATTTGTGTTGACAATGGGGTCCACTATATAGCAAATTACGAACTTTTTGGGATGGGATTAAATGGACCAATTTTAATTGGTCCCGGTACCCTAGATTCTCCAAGGGTAGAGTATCCATTTTATTTGCATTCGGTTATTCTTTTAGGAATTGCGATTCGGCCTTCAAGTTTGTCCCGTTTTGAATAAGAGGAACGCCATGTTAAAGATATTATTGTTTCTAAGTATTTGTCTAACAATTTCATGTAGGCAAAATGAAGCTCAAGATAAGAAAAGTGCAACTTTCTCTGATTCAGTAGTGCTTAATTCTCATATTCAAAGCAATGATGCAATAATATATGAAAACCCAACAGATCAATCAAAGATTGTTGGGAAGCTACCATTTAAGTCGTTAGTAGTAATTTATGGTTCATACCAAAATGATAGATTTCCGAATAGTACGAAATGGGCTCTTATTAGTAGTTCGCTAATTAATCCCCAAACATTTCAAGAGTATAGAGGGTGGGTTCGCTATGATCAGTTAGATTCTTCTATAGGTATAGTTAATATATCTAGATTAGTGATTGATAGTCAGAGTGGAAAAATCGTTGGCGTTTTAAAACTAAGTGGGAAAAAGAAGCAAGCCTTAAATATAAGAATATTCAAGACAAATAGTTTGGATTACTCATATTTTATATGGAATTCACGATCTAAAATGTTTAATTATCACGATTGCCCTGGGTTGTATCTAATTTATAAGGAAAAATACATTAAAGGTCCAATATTTGGGTTGGATGACGTTTTGGCACATGATCTTGCAATTTCTGAAAACAAAAAATACTTGATTGTAACAGAATATATTGATTTCCCTCCAAACTATGTTAGGGTATTCAATATTAAGTCGGGACTCATCGAGTGGGAAGGTGAAGGTGTTTACAATTTGTCCAATTTGGATTATATAACCGGTTATATAGACTATAGTGATTTTTTGAAATCTGATTACAAGAGAAATGTACCAGTACGTGTTGGTTCAAAATTATTGAAGTTACTCAAAGAGAAAAGTGTTGTTGAGAAAGAATTTCGTACTGATTTATCATTAAGATTATTCGTTATTTTGCGGATTTACCTAGATACCCTAGATATCAAGGTTTCGGATGCAAGTTGGTTTCTACAAGGAAAACCTCTCTCCTTGAAATAGAACCGTGAAATACTCAGACCTAAAAAAGTCATTGATTGTGGGGGTGTTTGTCCTCTTCGCTGCAAACTCAGGGCCCTTCAAAACCGACTAATAAAAATCCCCGCCTGATCATGAAGTTATCCTTTCTCCACTCATGAGTGTCGCGCGCTTATCTAGGTAAAAAAAGCCCTTCCCCTATGTTGAGGAAGAGCTCACCTTAAGTAGGCAAAAACCTTAAGCTTTTTGAGGAATCCACTTTTCTGAGGCTAAGTATTCTGCTGTCAGAACAGCCCCACCCGCGGCACCGCGAATGGTGTTGTGGCTGAGGGCAACAAAGCGATAATCGAACAGCGAGTCGCTGCGCAAGCGCCCGATGCTGATGGCCATTCCGTTTCCGGCTTCACGGTCAAGTTTGGTCTGGGGGCGATCATCCTCTTGAAAGTAATGAAGGAAGGGACGGGGGGCACTGGGCAGGTTGAGACGTTGGGCCAAGCCTTCGTAGGTGGCCCAACGGTCTAAGATTTCGGCAAAGGCCGGTTTGTTGCGGAAGGACACACTAACAGCGGCCATGTGACCGTCCGAGGCCGGTACACGCAGACATTGCGCTGAAATCACTGGGGTCTGGGCAGGCACAATAACGCCGTTTTGGACAGTCCCCCAAATTTTCATAGGTTCTTTTTCGCTTTTTTCCTCTTCGCCCTTAATGAAAGGGATCACGTTATCGACCATTTCGGGCCAGGTAGAAAAGGTTTTGCCGGCACCTGAGAGAGCTTGGTAGGTACACACCGACACCTTTTGGATCCCAAAATCCTTGAGGGCGTGCAGAGCGGGAACGTAGCTTTGAATGGAACAGTTGGGCTTGGCGGTAACAAAACCCACTTTGGTTCCCAAGCGCTGGCGCTGGGTTTCGATGACATAGGCGTGTTCAGGGTTGATCTCGGGGATGATCATTGGCACGTCGTTGGCCATTCGTAGAGCTGAATTGTTAGAAACTACCGGTGTTTCAGCGCGCGCATAGGCTTCTTCTAGAGCGATGATTTCGTCTTTGGGCATGTCGACCGCACAAAAAATGAAGTCAACCAAGCTTGCAACGGCGTTTACATCAGCAGCCGAGAAGACCTTCATCTCGGCATACTTTGCCGGGAGCGGGGTAGTCATCGCCCAGCGTCCCTGAACGGCTTCACGGTAGGCTTTTCCGGCGGAGGCGGAACTAGCGGCCAGGACGGTGACCTCAAACCAAGGATGGTTTTCAAGAAGAGTGAGAAAGCGCTGTCCCACCATGCCGGTGGCTCCAACGATTCCTACTTTCCATTTTTGACGGCTCATGACGTCCTCCCTCTTAAGAATCCCATAGTAAAAAAAAATTGAGATTTTGAAAAGACCGCAAAAAACAGAGAATCTGCCTAAAAACCGACCGCAGGGCTCAGTTTTTTTTTCAAACTTCCGAAACTCGTAAAGAAGGAGTCGAACATGGACGACAGATTCCACCGTTTGAATGACCTCAAGACTCTGATGGAACTGCAACGAGATGGGATGCAGGACTTTCAAGAGACTCAGCTTCGGGTCCGGCAAGCTCTGTTAGATCGCAGTTGGCCAGACCTCGATAAAGCGCTTCACTCCTTAGAGTTCAAAGCTGAGGGGCTAAAATGTTTAGAAGAACGACGACATGCCGCTTGGTTGGCGTTAGGGGAGAGCTTGGGGCTGGAACACCCTTCCTTTTATCGTGTCCTTGCTGACCTTGAGCAACCTTGGAAAGAAGAGCTGGCGGAATTACATCGTGCCTTAAAAATCAAAGCAATCGAAATGAAGGGACTGTCCGAAGGGCTCAATTCGTACGTCCAGACCGCACAAAGCCTTATCAAAGCTGTGGTACGGCAGGCTGATCCAGCCCAACGAGGGCCAATTTATGCCAAAAATGGTACCTTGAAGCATACACGGTCGCGTCCCATGGTTTTGGATAAGCGTCTTTAGGAGTGCTGTATGAGTTCAACATTTTCGGGAATTGAATTAGGAAAACGCGCCCTCATAGCCAATACCGAGGCCATGCAGACGGTTGGTCACAACTTAGCTAACGTCAACACCGAGGGGTACTCGCGCCAACGGGTCGAGTTCAACGAGATGGATCCTTTAGATGATCCAGCGTTGAACCGAACAGAAAGACCGGGGCAAGTGGGCCAGGGTGTTGTGGTCGCCGAAGTTGTCCGGGTGCGTGACGAGTTGCTTGACAAACAAATTGTGTCTCAGTCGGGTTCTGAAGGGTACTGGAAAACACGAAGCCAGTACTTGAGTTTTCTTGAAAAAGCTCAAAATGAACCGACTGATGTTTCAGTTCGTCACCGTCTCGATATGTTCTGGAGTTCCTGGCAGGATTTGTCTCAGCACCCTGAACAAATGGCCATGCGAAAAGCAGTTTTGGAACGTGGCCAAGGCTTAGTCGACTCTATCCACCAACAATACAAAAGTTTGAAGCACATCGCGGTGATGATTAACGATGATGTTCAAGGAACTGTCACTCAGGTCAACGATTATTTAAAACAAATTGCCAAACTCAATGTCCAAATCGAAAAGGTTCAGGCTCAAGGGGATCATCCGAACGATTTACTAGACCGTCGGGACTTATTGGTAGGCAAACTTGCCGAACTCGTACCGATTACCACCGTTAACAAAAGAGATCCTCGAGAGTTCCAAATTCACATGGGCGGTATTCACCTAGTTCAAGGAAAAATTGTTAGTCCCTTAGAAACGGTCGGAGACCCTACCAATGAAGGCTACTGGAAAATTATCCGCCCCGATACGAAAGAAACTGTCAACATTCCCGGGGGAAAATTAGGGGCCTTAATCGAGCTCCGCGATAAGGATACCCGAGGCCAGATTCAACGATTAGATGAAATGACCGCAAACTTCGCAGATTTGGTTAATGAGGTGCACCGCGAAGGCTATGGTCTTGCCGGGACAACTGGTCAAGATTTTTTTGTTCAACAGCCAATGGTTTTGAACCGGGATGGTAGTTATGACCGAAAAGGTACAGGCGTCTTTGACTCAACATATATTTTTCGAATCAACGGCGATCATAAATTAAACCCTCAAGCTTTGATTGGACTTGCAGGGCAGCTTACTCTTCCCGGACCCAATGGCTTGGTAAAAATCGCCTATCACCCCGCGGATACCGTTCAAGATGTGATTAACCGAATTAACGACTCTGGACTAGAAATTTCGGCTCGCTTAGACCGCGATGGCCAGCTCTCCTTTAAAGCTGTTCCTAGCGCCAACCCCGAAAATCCTGATTTTGTGATCCGCCATATCGAAGACTCCGGTCAATTCTTGGTGGGGTACGCCGGGGTCTTGGCGGCCTCAGGGCCTCAAGGAGCCTTTGATTGGAATAACCCCCAAGCGGTTTCGGTCTTAGCGGGTGGTACGGGAGTTCCTACAGGAACGAACCCTACAGGTAAAGGGGCAACCTTTGCCGTGGCCCCGTTAACTCATCCCGCCGCGTGGATTTCGATCAACAAAAGTCTTGTCGCTGACCCGGGAAAAATCGCGGCTGGCCTGGGGAGTAACGGTCAAAGTGCAGGAGGCGGTGATGGCTCGGCGGCCTTAGCGATCGCACAAATTCGCAATACCGTCGTCATGATCGGTCAGGCCAGAACGTTCGGCGATTATTTTGAAGAGACTGTCGCGGATATTGGCTTAAAAGGTCAAACCGCGCAGATCAGTATGGAAACGCAACAAGACATTATGAAAAACCTTCGTGATACCAGAGACTCGATTTCTGGAGTCAACATTGACGAGGAGATGTCCAATCTTCTTAAGTTTCAACACGGTTACCAGGCCTCGGCCCGCTTTATCAGTACCTGGAACGATATGCTCGATACGATTATTCGGCATATGGGGGTGTAAGAGATGCAACGTATCAGTTCGAATATGACCATGAATGACATGGATTGGTCTTTACGAAACCAAGAAGTTCGTATGGCTAAAGTTCAAAACGAGATGGGCACTCAAGAAAAGTTTACCCAGCTCAGAGATGACCCTATTGCCGCGGCTGAGTCTACCCGCTTGCAGTCGTGGAAATACCGACTAGACAAATTTGAGCAAAACGCTTCTCAACTGCAAACTAATCTTAGATTTACTGAAAGTTCTATTCAACGCGCTCAGAGCATTCTTCAACGTCTTAACGAGCTGGCGGTGCAAGGCGCCAATGGTACCTATACACAGTCAGACTTGAGTGAGATGGGTGTAGAAACCAATGAGCTTCTTAATGAGCTGGTATCCTTGGCCAATTCTAAAGGCCCCGATGGACAGCCAGTCTTTGGCGGAGAAATGATCGACGGAAGTCCCTGGCGGGTGTTGAAAGGTCGGGTTCCTGGTTCCGAGGGTCAAGTCATAACTCAAGTGGACTATATTGGGACGATTGGTCAAAAGCAGACCGAAATATCGGATAATACTTTTATTAAAGCAAACTTTCCTGGCAATGCCGTTTTCTGGGCAGATAATCAAAGAGTGTATTCTCAGGTGGATTCACAAAATTTCACAGTTCCTTCCGATACCACCATTATGATTGATGGTAAGTCGATAGCACTCAAGGCCGGCGATAGTGTTCAAGCGATTATCGCCAAAATCAACAATGCGCCTGTCGCAGTAAAAGCTAGTCTTGACCCGGTAAGCAATGGTTTGGTTCTTGAGACAACGCAACCGCACCAGCTGTTTCTTCAAGATGGTCCTGGTGGAAATACCCTTCAGGCCCTGGGAGTTATTACCAACAGCATGGGCCAAAAGCCACCCCTGAATTACAACCAGGATGCGAAAGTTTTTGGCGGTTCGCTTTTTGATGCGGTGATTCGACTAAGGGACAACATGCTTAAAGGCAATAATCAGTTTTTAGGAGGGCAAGGTTTGGCTAGTATTCATGCTAGTTTGAGCAACTTACAAACAACTCTGGCGGAGCTCGGTGCTCGTGATGAACGTTTAACTGAAACCGAAAAGACGTTAAAAGATGAAATTCCCAAAGTCGTTGAAATGAATTCGAATTTGGTTGATCTTGACGTTACCGATGGGATCACCAAGCTGAAAATGCTTGAACTGACGCACGACGCAACGTTGCGCGCGGCTGGAAGTATTTATCCTAGAACCTTAATGGATTTTCTCAGATGAGCAGATTGATACAAAGCAAAGCCTATGGCTCGGTCGTTGTCGATGACCTTCAAATTCTCGAATTTCCCGAAGGCCTGTTGGGTTTCGAAGACTATAAAACCTTTGCGCTTCTTGACGCGCATAAAAAACCGTTCTTTTGGCTTCAGTCCTTGGATGATACCCAAATCGCCTTTATTTTGATTAAACCATCGATTTTTCGGGACGACTATAACCCCGGTATTACTATCGAGGATTTATCAACAATTGGTGTGGAACAAATGGACGACTGCCTGGTTTTTGCGATCGTGACCATTCCCGATTCAGGTCCGATGACGGCAAACCTTCAGGGCCCCCTGTATATCAACCGCAAAAATCGTCAAGGAAAACAGTGCGTTAGCCCCTTGGATGAATACCGTACAAAGCACGATATCCTCGAAGAAATGGCAGCGCGGAGGGAATGACATGTTAATTCTTACGCGCAAGAAAGACGATTGCATCATGATCGGGGACGATATTGAACTTTGGATTGTTGACATCCGGGGCGATACCGTTAAGCTAGGGGTAAAAGCTCCCAAGGATGTCAAAGTCTATCGCCACGAAGTCTTTCGTGAAATTCAAAAGGCTAACCGCGAGGCTGTGGCGTCACCTGTGGATCTGCCAGAACTCGGGGCCGATTTAACACAAAAGGGTTCTGACGAGGTATAGTCACCCGTAAGGGCCCAAGCGCGCGCCCGGCTCCCTCCCGAGCAAGTTTCCAGAAAGGAACAGGTTGCACAGGGGCCGGTCAGTGTGCTTAAGTTTCGTAGTTGACGAAAATCGGGATGGTTCTGGTAGATATCAGCTAAGGGAGTTTCGCGAATACTTCCGCAATCAAGCGGTAGAAAGCCGCTTGGCATAACTTTTCCCTGAAAATCGATAAAGCAAAAACCGTTTCCCGCATTCACAGGGCGACTCGAGAGACTGACCCGACCATGACCTGAGGCGGCACCGCCATGTTCTTGTTGAAAGCGTCGAAAGTGTTGTGCTTCAGTGACTTTGACCGTAATTCCCGTTTCACGGGCAAAACGATGAATTTGGTCAAATAGCTGTTCGAATTGCCAAGCCGTGCAACTGGTTAACTCGGCTCCCCGTCCCGTCGGGACAAGAAAAAAGATTTCCCAGAAGGTTGTACCCCAACCTCGAACCTTTTCGGCTAGGGCGTCAAAACGATCGGCGTTCCAAGAACCAAACACCGTATTGATTTGCAAAGGTACACCGGCCTCATGAATCCAGCCGACAGCCTCTTCGACTTTGTTAAACGTTCCTTCAACTCCGCGAAACTCATCATGTTCTTTTGCCGTGGCTCCGTCTAAGCTTAAGGCAAGTTGGTGAACCCCCGCCTCTTTTAGCGAAAAGATACGTTCACGGGTCAGGCGTGCGGTCGCTGCCGGAATGGTGGCGACAATCAAACCTCGATCGCGCCCGTGACGGATTAAGTCTTCTAGATCGGGCCGCTGAAGGGGATCCCCGCCGGTAAATACTAACAAGGGCGTTCCCATCGCCGCCACCTCGTCAATAAGGACTTTCCCTTCGTCGAGGGATAGCTCTAGAGGTGATCTGAGATTTTCAGCACTGGCGCGGCAGTGGCGGCAGGCAAGTTCACACGAGCGAGTGACTTCCCAGATGGTAAGAAGAGGAGCTTGATCGTAATTAACGGCTTTCATAAGACCTTATTTTACTGTGACGGTGATTAAGCGTCCAGCATCTTGTCCGAGTCCCGCTTCAACGGTTAGGGTAAGTGCATGACTAACGACGAAATGATGAAGATAGTGGCTCAGCGCACGGGGCTCGCAGAACGTGGCGTTTCAGCAGTTTTAAAAATGTTAGAAGAGGGAGCGACGGTGCCCTTTATGGCGCGATATCGAAAAGAAGCAACCGGAAATTTTGATGAAGTACAAATTCGGTTGGTTCGTGATACCTTTGCTCAGGTTCAAGATTTAGAAAAACGTCGTCAAACGATTGTCAGTTCTCTTGAAGAATCGGGACAAGGAACTCCGGAACTTCTGGAACTTGTCAAAAAGGCTTCAACCTTAACAGAGCTTGAAGATTTATATTTGCCTTACCGGCCCAAACGAAGAACTCGCGCATCAATGGCCCTAGAAAAAGGGCTTGCTCCGGTAGCAGACCTCTTAGCACAAAATCGGGAACCCACCGTCGATTTTTTGACCGCTTTAGTGAATCCTGACCTTGGTGTCAACAACCGCGAAGAAGCCTTGTCTGGGGGAAAAGATATTTGGGCAGAACGCTTTAGTGAAACCCCACGGGTTCGGCAAAAACTTCGAGAAGCCTTGTCTCAGTCGGAATTCGAAATCAAAGCCACGAAAAAGCTACGACCTGACGGAGAGTTTCGTGATTTGGCGGGAAGAACCGAACGGTGGAAGACGATTCCCGGTCACCGCCTCTTGGCACTATTACGGGCTCAAGACGCCGGAGAAATCTCGTGGAAGCTTGACTTACCCGAGACGTTAGTCCGTCGAGAAGGGGGTGCTACGTTGGGGTTTTCAACACCTTGTCCCTCGGTGCAGACGGCGATGGCCGATGCTTGGTCAAGGTTGTTGCGACCATCGCTTGAAAATGAATTGGTTAAAGAGGCAAAACAGCGCGCTGACCTTGAAGCTGTGGGCATCTTTTCTAAAAATTTGGCCGAAATCCTTTTAGCTGCTCCTTTAGGACCTCAACCGGTTCTCGCCTTAGACCCTGGAATTCGGACAGGTTGCAAGGTGGCGGTCTTATCGGCGCAAGGGGAACTGTTGGATCACACAGTGATTTTTCCCCTAGCGGAAATGGGAAGACAAAAGGAGGCACGTCAGGATCTGCTGACCAGAGTCCAAAAATTTGCCGTCAAAGCCATAGCTGTGGGGAATGGAACCGCCGGACGAGAAACCCTGGATTTTTGTAGGGATTTAGGTTTGGCTATCCCGGTTGTCTCTGTCTCTGAAAGCGGGGCTTCCGTCTACAGTGCCAGTGAGCTGGCTCGTGAGGAGTTACCAAATTGCGACGTTACCGTCCGTGGAGCCGTTTCGATCGGTAGGCGACTCATGGATCCCTTGGCGGAGCTGGTCAAAGTGGATCCTGCAGCTTTGGGGGTTGGGCAATATCAACACGATATAGACCAAAAACTCTTGCACCAACATTTGGAAGACACGGTGATTAGCTGTGTTAACCGGGTTGGCGTCGATGTGAATACGGCATCAAAAGCGCTACTAACCTATGTCTCTGGCTTGAATGCACGCTTGGCTGGGGCGGTGGTCGAATATCGTGCCAAAAAAGGAGCGTTTCGGTCACGCCAAGAGCTCTTGCAGATCAAAGGCTGGGGACCAAAGGTCTTTGAGCAAGCGGCGGCGTTTTTGAGGGTTCGTGGAGGAGTTCACCCTTTAGATGCCAGTGCTGTGCACCCCGAAAGCTACCCCCTGGCGGAACGTATCGCCCAAGTGTTGGGGGTGGGGCTTTCTGATCTGGCAGGAAATGCTGAGCTTACGGCAAAGGTTTCTTATTCTGACCGCGATTGGGGTGTCGATCAGTTGACCTTTTCAGATGTGGTAGCGGAATTAGCGCGACCAGGGCAAGACCCACGACAAGATTTTGAAGCTGTGGCTTTTGATCCTACGGTACGAACGGTTGAAGACCTTAAAGAAGGTATGGTGTTGAATGGTCTAGTTACCAACGTAACGGCGTTTGGGGCCTTTGTTGATGTGGGTGTGCACCAAGATGGTTTGGTGCATGTCAGTCAAATTGCCAACACCTTTGTTCGTGATCCTCTCGATTTCGTTAAACCAGGACAGAAGGTACGCGTTTTGGTGTTGGCGGTAGATCCTCAGCGTCAACGGATTAGCTTAACTTTGAGGATACCCTAAGTGAGGATGCCCAAAGGCGCTTAATTTCCTTTGCGCGTCCAGCTATCTTTGAGCGTGACGGTGCGGTTAAATACCAACTTGCCGTTCTTATATGATGGCTCGTCGGGAACAAAATAGGCCTTACGCATGAACTGATAGGTAAGCCCTGGGCGAGCTTCTTGAAGGGACGGTTCGGCCCAAGCCTGCTCGGTAACCAACGAAGCTGGATTCAAAAAATCTCGCCAGGTTTTATCGTCTGGCAAGTCGGCTAGGTTTTCTCGGGTAAACAATTTGTCGTATAACCGGGTTTCGATGGCTATGGCGTCTTCAACACTAACCCATTGAATGGTTCCTTTTACTTTACGGCCATCGGGACTTTCGCCACCCCAACTTGCCGAGTCATGAGTACAGTGAAGTTCTTTAATTGAGCCATCAGGGTTGGTGATCACTTCGCGACAGGTGATGAAATACGCGCCTTTGAGCCGAACTTCGGTACCGGGTGCTAGACGGAACCAGCCCTTAGGGGGCTGAAGCGAAAAGTCTTCTCCATCAATCCAGATTTCTCGACGAAAAGGAACTTCGCGGGTGCCTGCTTCGGGATCTTCGGGATTATTCTCGATGACAGCAAATTCGGTTTTTCCTTCAGGATAATCCTCAACGATGACTTTAATCGCAGATGATACGACCATCACACGCCTGGCACTTTTGTTGAGTTCTTCTCGAATAAAGAACTCAAGCATACTGAGGTCTACGCGCCCATCAGTTTTTGTGTAGCCAGTGGCTTCAGCAAACTTACGTAACGAAGAGGGCGTGAAGCCGCGCCGTCGTAAACCACTAAGTGTTGGCATACGGGGATCATTCCAACCATCCACATAGCCGGTTTTTACCAGTTCGAGAAGGTTGCGTTTCGACAGCATCGTATAGGTGATGGCTAGCTTGTTAAATTCAATCTGCTGGGGGTGATGAGCTTCAGAAAACTGATCAAGAAACCAATCATAGAGTGGTCGATGGTTTTCAAATTCTAAGGTGCACAAGGAATGCGTAATACCTTCTACGCTATCCTCCCAGCCGTGTGCCCAGTCATACATGGGATAGATAACCCATTTATCGCCCGTGCGGTGGTGGGGAGCTTTTTTGATCCGATAAAGGATAGGGTCACGAAGATTGATATTGGGGCTGGTCATGTCAATTTTTGCCCGCAGAACGCACGAGCCTTCTTCGAGTTCTCCAGCTGTCATCTGGCGAAACAGTTTGAGGTTTTCTTCGGGAGTACGACTGCGCCAGGGACTTTCAATGCCAGGAGCCGTGGGGGCTCCACGCATTTGCGAGATTTCTTCGGAAGTGCAGGAATCAACGTAGGCAAGACCTCGCTCGATCAAACGGAGCGCGGCATCATACATTTGTTGAAAATAATCGGAGGCATAAAGGACATCGAACGCTTCATGTCCAACCAGCCACCGAACGTCTTCGAGAATTGATTGGACATACTCATCTTCTTCTTTGGCAGGGTTGGTATCGTCAAACCTTAGGTTGCACCAGCCATGGTACTTGGCGGCAGTTCCGAAGTTGAGGGTGATGGACTTGGCATGACCTATATGCAGGTAGCCGTTGGGTTCCGGCGGAAAGCGGGTAACAACCTGACCGTGAAAACGTCCGCTTTGGTTGTCTTTGTCGATCAAATCGTGGATAAAGTTGGGGGTATCGAGAACCCAGGACTGGATCTTGCTCAGGTCCTTCACAGTCGGCTCCTTAAATCAGGTGTGACAGAATTGTAGCGTGACGGGGATAGGACCGTCCAGTAGGGAGAATCTGAGATTACCGAGCTGGTACCAGATTTCGCTGACGAAGAAAGTTCAAAGCGGTGTTAAGCCATAAGCTCGTTGTGTCAGGTGAAAGGGCCTCGCCGGTCAAAACATGGTAATCCTGGTCATGACTCGGAAGCAGTTCAACCACTTTGAGGTAGTCGGCCGGAAGCTGATTTAGGTACCGTAAAGCCGCGCGAGCCGAGGCCACCTTGTCTTGGGGTGAGATAAAGCTTAAGACAGGGGTTTGTAAATGCCGGGGCGAGGTCTGGCGAACTTTTCGCGCTAAAGCGAGAAGGGGTATCAGAGAATCGGTTCGATGCCGGCAATCCCAAATCTCGGCTTGAAGAGGATTTTGAGGGGGAAAGGACATCCAAGGCCCCAGAATTGCCTTTACCAGGTGTTTAAGAAGTGGTACTTCGAGAAGAAAGGCCCCGCTTTGCCTTGCGACAATAAGTGGGGAGGTAAGAATGAGCGCATCGACACCAAGACCTTCAAGAGCTGACCACAAAGCAAGGGTGGCGCCTGCCGAGGTACCGATCACGATCACCTTTTCGCCAAGGGCATGGCCGATCGCCAGAGCCTCCTCAAGGTCTTGTTTCCAGTCGAAAAGCTTTACGCCTCGGTGGGGGTCGTGAAGAAGACCGTGACCAGCTAAGCGCGTAAAAAATACCGGCGCTTGTAAGTTCTGCGCTAAGGTTTCGACCGTTGGAGAGATATCGCGACGCGTGCCACTGTAGCCATGAAAATAGACGAGAGCCAGGGGTGCACGCTGTGGTCCGCCGGTTGGCCAAAGAATACACTTTTCACAGCCAGGGCGAACCACAAGTGGAGCTTCCCGTTCTTTGAGCCAAGTAGCCAGACCTTCAAGGGGTGGTAATGTCGGTTGGTTCACACGGTTACTCCTTGATCAGCTTTGATCGACAGGACCCTGAAAGCGGGGAACAGAAGTCTAAAAAAAAGCCCCGTTGGTCACGGGGCTTTTAACGCGTTGCTTAAAGCTCAATTTTAGGGTTGAGCCCCGACGCTTTCATTTTACTCAAAGCCTTGACGGCTCGTTTGGTACGAAGTTCCAGCCTTTTGGCGGCCTTCATCCGGCGACGGGTTTTCGTCAATTTGGTTCTCGACCCCATACATCCTCCGATATTTTAGACGCCAAAGATTACTTTATTCCTTAATTCCTGTCAAGGCTCGGTCGAACTTTGACGAACGACCGAGTGAGACGAACTAGCGAACAAGCTTACATCTGGAAACGGGCGCCGATATCGGCACCTAAGTTGCCACTAGGAAAGCTATAGAGCGCTTTGACGTCAATTTTAAAGAACACAATGTTGAACGAAAAGCCGCCGTAAATTCGCGCCCCCCAAATGTTGTTCGACAAAGCCGTGTATGACACCCCATTGCTGGTAAAGTTGGCACCGGTTAGGGAGTTGAGACTTGCTAGGTCCCCAGGAGTCAATGTTGAAGTTGTTGTACCATCGGTCCCCAAAATTGTTCCATTAAAGCCAGCTTCGGCGCGCATCTCACTCAAGTCTAAGGCGGCTCCGGCATAGGGGGTAACAATCAAAAGGTTCTTTGAAATTTCGGCCTTGAGTTCATAGGTGAGGTCTTTAAGCCCTAAACTAGCTGTGGGTGATTTTAAGGTAACACCCGTGGCCCCATTAGAGGATGTAAAATTAGGAACATTGAAGGATCGATCAGGGAACGTATAGCTAACATCCGCCTGAATGTAGTTTACCCCAAAGCCCACGCTAAGCCCAGGAGTGATGCCATCCTGCAAGAGCGCATACCGCAGGTCGGCGCCGGCTAACAGGTAATCGACCCCCATATTGCTGACGGTAAGGGTGGGCATGTAGCCCAATTTGAAACCAATATCAAAGGGAAGAAGAAACCCACCGACGCGGCCATTGATAGTGTACATCGGAAGGGGAACCCCGCCTAAGGTTGTGGCATAAGTGGGTAGTTGTTGGCCCATGGCATCAAAAATGGGTTGAAGAGACCCGGTGGGAATGGTGGTAAAGCCAGCCGACAGACCAAGGCCAAAGTGCGGGGGGACGCCAACTAAGGAACCGATCCAGGAATCAGACCAATCCAGACCAAGGGCTGAAGCAGAGGGTAGAGCCGCGCCCGCCTTATCGGCAAGAGTCGAAATCGAACCGGTGAGGGTTGAAAAGTCAAATGATGCCGCAGAGAGTGTTGAGTTGCCGGCCAAAAGTACGGCTGTTAAAACGGCCAATGATCGCAGTCGTCGCATAGGTTCCTCCTTGATGACGTGTTAAGTCTAACCTAAAGTCGTGAGCATTTCCGCATGAACCTAACTTTTTCCGAGTATTTTCGTCAATTGCATGCTTCAATTGCAGATGTTAAAAAATGATTGGCGAGTCCCTAAGAGCTTTTGTAGCTTTTGATCGAGCCTAAGCCGGTTCAAAAGCATCACCAAACTCTGGTAGCCCCGTTCTAAACGTGCTCGGGTTGAGGTCATCTCGAGCACCATCTGTTGAAGCGACAAGGGGTACATGTTGATCTCGGCTAAAAAAAACGAAAAGCTAAAGGGAGTGTAGTTCTCAAAGAGGGCGGTATCAGAAAGTTTTCCCGTCAATTGTGCGTATTCTTTGAGCGATGACTTTACCAGGGTAAAGAGGTCGGCAACCTCCTCCTCGGGTTCCACTTCCCAAAAGCGAACATCGGCACTAAGGTAAGGCCCTGTCTCAATTAAATTATGAATTGTAAAACGATCTTTCCCCAAGGTCAGAATGTTCATCCGCCCATCCTCAAAGGTCTGTAGAACATTTTCAATTCGGGCAGAGGTTCCTACTTTTACTACACCCCCGCCCAAAACCAAAACAACACCAAAATCTGTGCCGTTATCGAGACACTCGCGAATCATATGTTTGTAGCGGGGCTCAAAAACATGAAGCGGCAAAGGCATGTTGGGAAAGAGAACCGTATTCAACGGGAATAAAGGAAGGCGGGCAAGGTCGCTCATGACCACAATATAATCAAATGAACGGCAGTTGACAGCAAAAGGTTGACATCTGGGAAATCTCTTATGATTATTGGAATGTTTCTTACTCAGGAGGATTTTATGGTACGTTTGAATCAGAAAGTGGAAGATTTCACTTTGACAGCATTTTACAAAGGGGAGTTTAACCCCGTAAAATTGTCCGACTACCGGGGAAAGTGGGTGGTTGTTTTCTTTTATCCCGCAGATTTTACCTTTGTTTGCCCCACCGAACTGGGCGATATGGCGGATCACTATGCCGAGTTTGTTAAAGAAGGCGCTGAGATTCTTTCTGTCAGTACCGATACACACTTTTCACATTTTGCGTGGCACGGATCTTCTCCCACCATCGGAAAAATTCAGTTCCCTATGCTAGCAGACCCCACGGGCAATGTGACCCGTCAGTTTGGTGTCTACATTGAAGAAGAAGGACTTGCTTACCGGGGTACGTTCATTATTGATCCTGACGGCGTGCTTAAGACCATGGAAGTGCACGACAATGGAATTGGTCGCGCCGCGAAAGAAACCTTACGCAAGCTCAAAGCCGCAAAATTTGTTCGTGAGCATGGCGAGGTTTGTCCTGCCAACTGGGAACCTGGTCAAAAAACTCTTCAACCCGGAATTGCTCTTGTTGGCAAAATTTAAAGTTGGCAAGTTTGTATGATTAAACACGTGGTGTTTTTTCAATTTCACCCCGAACACCAAGCTCAACGCCAAGAAGCGGTCAACCAAATTTTGTCGATGAAGGGGCAGATACCCGGTCTGGTGGATTTGACGGCTGGTGTAGATTTCAAGCACTCGTCGCGCTCTTGGGATGTGGCCTTGATAGCGACTCTCACCGATCACTCAGCTCTCGAGGTTTACGACCAGCATCCGGTTCATCAACCGGTTAAAAGTTTTCTTAAGCCGATGTATTTGCAGGCCGCTTCGGTGGACTTTGAAGAGTAAATTTGAGGAACAAAAAACCTCACTAGCCCACTAGCGGAGCTCTTGCTCCGTCAGTGTACCCTGGGGAGGCGATACCCCCGGTTCAGGTGTCCATAGCGCTCGGGCACCGAACCGGACTGTCCCTTTCCAGGTTTTTACATGAGTCACCTCGACGAGGGAACTATTTTCAAGATTAACCATTAGTGTGCCAATGGTAGCAGCTTTGAAGTCAGTAACACCCTGGTCGCGGCTTGAAAGCGTTACAGAGTTGATTTTACCCTGAACACCCAAGGTCGAGCGCCAATCTACTTGGGCGTGAAGAACGGTCCCTGAATAGTGTAAGGTTAGGTGCGAGTTTTCGGTCACGATAAGCCGGGGAAAAGCACCCTTCCATGTTATTTCGCCACGAGACTGGCCGCTGATCGTTAGCTGACTGAGGGGGGGGGCAATGATCACCGCTTCGGCAAATCCTTGTTCACGAGGGCCTTCGAGACCAGAATCAACGGCAACAGTTCCATAGCCAAAAAAGGTATTTACTGTCACTTGATCCATGACCGCACGGTTCGTTTTGACCACAACGCGAAATTCTGGCCCCTGTTCTAAGGTAAAGTGCAGTTGCCCACGAATGGTGAGGGTATGGGGCGCCTCGGCGTGAAAGACCTGCGTTATGATCTGTGATGGATTTTCGGCTGTACCGAGGCCAAAAAGGGGGGCTGACCACACGAATTCCAAGCCAACGCTTAACAAAATCAGAAAAAAGTCTCGCTTTCGGAAAGCTCCCATTAAGCTTTTGAGGGTCATTATTCTGACTCCAAGAGTTGTATCGCCCACAAAGCAGACTCGGCTACGACAGGATCGGGATCGGACTCTAACTTTTTCAGTTGAGGGAGCAGATCAAAGCGTCTGAGGTTCCCCGCTACCAAGCAGGCATTTCTACGTAAGCCAGAAAACCCCGCGCGATGGAGTGGGGAGCCACCCCACTGGCGGGTAAAAGCCTCTTCGGAAGGAAGTTCTAAAACACGGGCAAGGTCCACCCAAGGCCCGGCTTTCCAGGCAAGAAACTCCGCTTCGGTAGAGTCTGCAACCCCATGGTTAAAGGGACAAACGTCTTGGCAATCATCACAACCGAAAATTCTATCACCCAGTTGTGATCGCAACGAAAGCGGAATGGAACCTTTGTGTTCAATGGTTAAGTACGCTATACACCGCCTCGCATCCAGACCCTGTTCAGAAAGGGCCCCTGTAGGACAGCTTTGCCAACAACGCCGACATGAAGAAGGACATTGACGATGGGCGGCTTGAGGGCGCTTTGTCGGCGCAAAAGCACGTGATGATAAAATCTCACCCAAAAAAAACCAACTTCCCCAGGAATCGGTGATGGCAAGGCGATTTCGACCGGTAAAAGAAATTCCCGCTTTTTCAGCCCAAAATCTCTCATCAAGCGGGGACGTGTCGGTAAAAGCGCGAAAATGCTCGCCCGGGAAGTGCTGACTCAAAGAGTGAGCTACTGCCTGGAGTTTTTTTAAAAAGACTTTGTGGTAGTCGCGGCCCCAGGCGTAACGAGCAACACGACCTTCTTTTTGTGGCGAAGGAGGCGTTTGAGCGTAAGGAAGGGCCACAATCAAAACAGCCTGAACTGTGGGGTCTAGAGCTTGGGGGGAGTATTTGAAAAGCTCATGGCGCTCCATCCACGTCATGGATGCATGCCAACCCGCTGACAACCAGCCATGATAGCGTTTCTGGGCCTCTTCAGTTGTCGCATCGTGAAGCGGGGCCGCTACTCCCAAGAGGGTCAAACCCTCTTGGGCAAACAGCGGCGGCAGAAGAGGATCTACCGCCGGCTGAAACGGAAGCGGCTTCAGACGGTTCTCCGCTTAACGGCCGAAACTACGACCGCGGGGTTTACGAGGAGCTGGTGCTCCTTGTTCATCAGGACGTGCTATTTTGATGAGCGGTTTGCCTTGGCGTCCTTGTGAATGGAAGGCTTGAACTAAGGCTTCTGCATCCCGAAAAGAAACCGTGGCAAAAGAGAATTCTTCAAGAACGGCGGCATCGTCAATAAAACGAGCGGGAACGCCGCCTTTGGTTTCAAGAAGTTCAACAAGTTTTTTCGGAGAAAGCCCATCGCGTCGACCCAAGGCTATAAAAAGCCGAGCTTTGCCGCGAGGTCCTTCGCTACGATTGTCAGCACGGCTTGAAACTCCCCGGTCAAAGGAACCCCGGTCAAAGCCTTGACCTCGTTCAAAGCGTGGCTCTCCCCGCATGTCTTTTTTAGGCCGTTCAAACAGATCTCGTACCGGAGCGTATGAAGCTTCATCAAAATCTTCCGAGGCGAAACGTTGAAGCACCGCAGCTAGCACCGATTTCGCATCTCGCTCTTTCAAGAGGTCTTCAGCGAGTTCTTCCAGTAGGGGCAGTGGTTCCTGGGCAAGACTTTCTTCCAGCTGATGGACTAAACGATCTTTTTTCAAGGCAATAATTTCATTTATAGCGGGAACGCGTTCCTTGCGGATACGAGTTTTAGAAACACGTTCAATGAAGGCAAGTTTGCGATATTCCTCGGGCGAAACAAATGTAACGGCAGTTCCTTCGCGGCCGGCTCGACCTGTACGCCCAATCCGGTGGACATAGGCTTCGGGATCTTGGGGAAGGCTGTAGTTAATGACATGCGTCATTCCTTCGACATCAATGCCACGAGCGGCAACGTCGGTGGCACAGAGAACGTTGATACGACGAGATTTAAATTTTTTCAGAACGGTTTCTCGTTGACTTTGAGAAAGGTCGCCATGGATCCCTTCGGCGCCATAACCTCGATCTGCTAGCTTGCGAGCTAAATCGTCGGTTTGAATCTTGGTACGGCAAAAGATCATCCCAAAGAATTCGTCTTCTAGGTCAAGGATTCGGCATAACGCTTCGAACTTGTCACTTTCGGTGACTTCAAAATAAATCTGCTCGGTAAGGCTAGTGGTTAATTGAGGACTTTTGACCGCCAACAGTTCAGGGTTTTTCATGTTGGTTTCAGCGATTTGGCGGATGCGATCAGGCATTGTCGCCGAAAACAACAGCATACGGCGATCGGGATTAATTTGACTCAGTAATTTTTCAATGTCATCCTGAAAGCCCATATCGAGCATTTCATCGGCTTCGTCAAGAATAAGGTACGAGGCTTGGTCAAGCTTAAGGCTACCTCTTTCAAGGTGGTCAAGAATTCGTCCTGGGGTTCCGACCAAAATATCTACGCCTTGTTTAAGGCGACGAAACTGCTCGCTATAGGCTTGCCCGCCGTAGACAGGAGCAACAGATAGACGGGGATTGCCTCGCAAGGAGACAATTTCTTCACAGACCTGTACGGCCAATTCACGGGTGGGTGCCAGAACAAGGGCTTGTACATGCCCGGCACCGGGAACTAAACGTTCAATCAGCGGAAGGGCGAAAGCTGCGGTTTTTCCTGTTCCAGTTTGCGCTTGACCAATCAGGTCACGCTCACCGCGAAGAAGAGCGGGAATTACCAGGGCTTGAATAGGGGTAGGTTCCTCAAAGCCTTTGCGAGAAAGGGCTTCGAGGATCGGGGGACTGAGGCCGAGATCGGCGAATGTCGTTGGGATATCCATAAATTATTCACAGAATACAAGATATTGCGAATAATTGAAAGGGGGGGCAACGAGTCAGGATTTGACGTGATAGGGCTGGACGTCGTAAACTAGGGCTATGACGGTTAGCGACAGCGATAAACTCAAGCTTTTAATTGATCTGGATGCCGATATTAACAAGATTCAGGACGTGGATATTCTTCTTGAAGAAATTCTTCGAGGCGCCCGTCAGGCCGCCGCAGCCGATGCTGGGTCCATCTATCTTGTCGAAGACGGTCGTTTACATATTCGGTACTCACAAAATGAAACTTTGCAACGACGATTACCTGAAGGCCAGAAGCTGGCTTACAGCATCTTTTCGATACCTATTAACAATCAAACCATCGCCGGGTATGTCGCCTCGTCCGGTGAATTATTAAATATTCCCGATGCCTACTCGTTGAGTCCTGATTTACCTTTTCATTTTGATCCTAAATACGACGTAATGACAGAGTATCGCACAGTCTCAATGTTAACACTGCCACTAAAGGTTAATACCGGACAAGTTATAGGCGTCATTCAAATCATTAACGCCAAGAATCCCGACGGTTTGATCAGAGCTTTTTCGTCCGATGATGAACTTCTTGTTCTTCATTATGCAGGTTCAGCCACCATGGCTCTTCAAAGGGCCCAGTTAACACGGACGATCATCTTAAGAATGATCAAAATGGCTGAGTTTCGAGATCCCAAAGAAACAGGCCCGCACGTCAACCGTGTTGCTGGTTATGCCACGGAACTTTACCGGCGTTGGGCCGTCAAGAAAGGTCAGCCTCCGGAAAAAATCAATCGGACAGCAGATATTTTCAAAATGGCCGCCATGCTTCACGACGTGGGTAAAGTGGGGATTTCTGACTTAATTTTGAAGAAACCGGCTAAATTCACCCCCGAAGAATACCAAATTATGCAGACTCATACGTTTTTGGGCGCCAGTTTGTTTCTCGATCGTCAGTCGGAGTTCGATGCCATGGCTGCCGAAGTAGCCATGACGCATCACGAAAACTGGGATGGTACGGGGTATCCTGGCTGGGTCGATCCGCTCACGGGTCAGCCGACCAAAACGGATGAAGAAGGTAAGCCCCTCAAGCGTAAGGGGGAAGAAATTCCGATTTGGGGTAGAATAGTTGCTGTTGCCGATGTTTATGACGCTTTAAGTTGCCGTAGGGTGTACAAAGAAGCCTGGGAAGAAAAAGATGTCTTGGAAGAAATGCGAAAAATGTCCGCGATCAAATTTGATCCGGAATTGATTGAAGTATTCTTTGAAGCTTTACCTGCGATCAAGCAGATTACACAACGATACCCCGAATAACCGTCAGGCTTAAGTCTGTACTGTGGTGAATCAAAATTCTTGAAATTTGACTCGCCCTTCGCGAATTTGACGGAAGGCCTGGGCTAGAGTGTCCATTCCGTAGGGCTTTTGAAGAAATCCCGCAGCACCTGCCTCGAGAGCTTCATTCACTTTGTCGCCTTTTCCAAAGCCAGAAGTAAGAAGCACAGGTAATTGGGGCGCCATTTCATGAATTTGGTTAAAAACATCTAAGCCATTTTGCCCCGGAAGGATGAGATCCAACAACATCAGTCGGATTTCAGAAGCCTTACTTTTAACAAGTTCGAGGGCTTCTTTGCCATCTCGTGCTGTAAGAACGTCATAACCAAAGCGGCGCAAAATGCTACCGGCAACTTGAAGCATCATTGGCTCATCATCGCAAACTAAGACGGTGCCAGAGTCTTGCCACGCATATTCTTGTGGAATTCTCGGTTGATCAGGCTGAGCTTCGGGTAACCACAAGTGGAGAATTCTTTGTTGACCAGAAAGTTCTTCGGCATCGACGAAGCCTTCCAGCGATTCCACGATTTTGTAGATAGCCACCATGGAGATCATCCAGGAGAGGTCTTGCGGTAAGGTTTTTTGTGCGTATTGGAAAGTCGCTTGCAACCGCCAAAACCGTTGCGAATCAGACCAGATAGGCCAGGGCAAAGCTCCTTGCTCTGCTTGAAGGTTAAATTCGAGGCTGGCACCTTCCGAAGCTGGATCGAGAAGTCGTTCATTGAGACGTTGAAGATCTTCGGGGCTAGCCGTCACCAGCACTGGCTTAAGCGGACCTTCAAGTCGAAACCTTCCATGCTCGGAGAGTGGCCTTCCTGTTGTTCTGAGGCTTTTTAACCAATCAAGATTGGTACGGGGCAAGGGTAACCCCTCGTTGTCCGGAGGAATACGGCGAAGAAGCTTTTGAAGCCGTATCAAACCCTCTTGGGAGGGAACTGCCGCTTGGCTGAGTTGTTGTGAAACGCTTTTGAGTTCCTGGGCGACATTTTCTGTCAGCGATCGCAAAAGTGACAACTGTTGGTGTCGTTGGCGTTGTTCGTCTTGGTGCCTGCTTACGGTAACGTCTTCTAAATGTACAACTAGTTCGTCACCTTGATCTGCCGAAAGTGGGTGAATCTGTAGGTGAATAAATCGTTCCGCGCCATTAACGAACAAGGGGATGTTCCGTCGAAAATCGGCTTTTCTTGATGTCGTAGCGGCTTCGAGTAAAGGTTTCAAGGGGCCAAGCCAGGGAGCAATTTCAAAAAGTTTTTTTCCCACAGCCTCAGCGACGGGTATACCCGCCCACTGTTCGATTTGTTGATTCCAAAGGACGACGTTGAGATGGGAATCTACTGTAACTAAAACCGAAGTTAAAGAATTGATAATGTCTTGAAGGTATCGTCTGCTCTGGGCAATTTTTTTGAGGTGATTGTAGGCGCGGAGAGATGAAATCAGTGTCGTTCGTAGCTTGGAAACCGTTAACTCTGTTTTGTCTTTAAAATCATTGATATCATAGTTGATGATAATTCGGTCTTCGGGAGCATTTCCCGACTGACCAGTTCGCATGATGATGCGAATTTCATGATTTTTGAGTTCTTGACGGATGTAACGAACCAAATCAAATCCAGAATCGGCGGTGTCCATAACGACGTCGAGAAGGATTAAAGCAATATCGGGGTGTGATTGTAATTGGGCCTTAACATCCTCTTCGCCATAGGCCGAAATAAGTTCAAGTTTCCTGCCCTCAAAGGTGAAGTCGCCAAGGGCCAGTTTGGTCACCAAATGAACCGAGGGCTCATCGTCGGCAATGAGAATCTTCCAGGTCGTAGACACGGGAGCCGAAGAAAGCCCTGGTTCTTCGGCAAAGTTCATAAAATCTGTAGCCACACTTCCATTTTAGGTAAACTCCTTGGCGGCGTCAAAGCATTCTTGAAAAAATAGTTTCCCGTCCAGCCGTCCTTAGGGAAGATGTCCCAGTTGTTTAAGGCTCACAAAGGCTTGTCGACTAAAGATAAGGTGGTCGAGTAGGGGAATCCCTAAGAGGTCTCCGGCTTGTTTCAAACGCGTGGTGACCTCCAAATCTTCACGACTAGGCTGAAGCTGGCCAGAAGGGTGATTGTGAGCAACGATTATGCCTGCACTTCGGTCGCCAAGCGCAGGAGCAAAAACTTCACGGGGATGGACAAGCGTACGATTTACTAACCCTATGGTAATCACCCTAAGGCGGAGCAATTCCTGTGCGCCGTTTAGGGTTGCGCATAAAAATACCTCTTGAGGACGTTCCGCCCAGCGAACGACTTGGGTGAAGAGGGCTTCGGGAGAGGTTATTCGAGACATTCTAGGACTAAGTTTGCGCCGCGAGAGTTCCCAAGCGGCCGCGACTTTTAGGGCAGTCGCAGAACTCAAACCGAGCTCGCGCCACTGCTTCCAAGTTGTGTCACTGGGAGTCTGCGAGTCCCAAACCTCAAGGTATTTCTGGGCTTGCCCCGGTTCTCTTTCTTGTTTTCGGGTACCCAAAAGGTACTGAATGAGTTCAAGATCAGAAAGATTTTCCATCAAGAGGCGTGCCGAACGCGTCAGTGAAGGTTTTGTTTGAGTATTCATACCTGGGATAACGGACAAGTCTGTTGTTCGGCTTGAAAAATCCCTTAAAAAAAACGTAGCTTGTGCACATGAATTCTGACCGCATTCAAGCTCTTGTGTTTTTAGGAAATCCAGGCCGTGACTACGAAGCGACGAGGCACAATGCCGCTTGGCGAGTGGTGGACGCTTTTCCCTGGCAAAATCGAGGTTTGTGGCAAAAAAAGTTTCAAGGGCAATGGACTACTGCTTTTTGGGCTGGTCAAAAGCTTACGCTTCTCCTTCCTGAAACCTATATGAATTTGAGTGGCGAAAGTGCTCGAGCACTCAGTGACTACTTTCGAATTGCCCCCGCCGCTTGGCTGGTCATCCATGATGATATTGATCTACCGTTTGGCGAGGTAAAAGGGCAGTTTGGCGGCGGTCTGGGTGGGCACAATGGTTTGCGTTCCTTGAAACAGCATTGGGGCACCTCGGACTTTTTTCGGCTTAGAATTGGGGTTGGTCGTCCTCGGCATGGGAGTGTGGCTGACTATGTTTTAGGACGTTTTACCCCCGAGGAGGAGGCAGAATGGCCACGTCTTCTAGAGCGAATTGTGGCTGTTTTGCAAGAAATGCTCGAGTTACCCTAAGAAATAGGGGCTAAAGACCTTTATTTTGTAATGACTTCCATGTTAAATTACATGAAGAGTCAAGGGAGGGCCTTATCATGAAGGTTTTGATCGTAGAAGATGAAGTGAAAATTCAACGTTTGCTTGCTCAAAGCCTCAAGGCGGAAGGTTGGGCTTCAGAAGCCTGCGGTTCCGCCGAGCTGGCCCTACCGTTGATTGAAAAAGATCAGTTTGACGCTTTTGTCCTCGATGTCATGTTACCCGGACAAAATGGTATGGATTTTTGTCGCTTTTTGCGGGACAAGGGGGTCAAGCAACCCATTCTCCTCTTAACAGCAAAATCGACCATTTCGGATAAAGTCGAAGGCCTTGATGCGGGAGCGGATGACTACCTGACAAAACCGTTTGAGATTGAAGAATTTAAGGCACGTATTCGTGCTTTGTTCCGAAAGGCCCAAAATTATCCCCGCGACGTGGTCCAAACCGGGGACCTGACCCTGGATCCAAACTCGAGAGTCGTGATGCGGGCAGGAAAAGAAATAATCCTTTCGAGAAAAGAATCGCAGCTGTTAGAGTATTTGATGCGTCATGAAGGTCAAATTGTAACCCGCGCGATGATCGCGAAGTCGGTGTGGGATTCAGAGACAACGCTTTATACCAACGTGATCGATGTTTTTGTGAATCGACTTCGCAAGAAAATCGATGAGGGTCAACGTTACCGATTAATTCAGACGGTGCGAGGCAAGGGCTTTGTCGTAGGGGACATGGGCCCACAAATTGAGGACAGCCTTTGACCCCAGGCCTGTCGATCCGGCATCGTCTGGTTCTGACTCATATTGGTTTGACGGTTCTTTTGTTAACGGCCCTGGGCGTAGGGTCTTTTGTTTGGTATGAAGGCCGTCAACGCCAATTGTTAGATCATTTTCTCGTGACCGAAGCTCAACTGGCTCTTGATTCCTGTAGTTCTTACTGGCAAAACCAGAATGAGGTTAACCTGCAAAGCAGCAACTTTCAGGCTTATCTTAATAGCTACTGGCAGAGACGACTTAATCGTCCTTTACTCTTTAAAACAACAATATATCTTTTAGATCTTCAGAACCAAGTAATCAGTGCTTCGAACCACGCCTTGTCCCTTGAAAAAGCAATTCGTCAGCTTGAAACCTCTGCAACCTTTGTCACGATTCGTACTGCACCAGAACCTTTTCGGGTTCTTAACGAGCCTTGGTACCAAGATCATAAGCTGGTCGGAGAAATCCGTGTCGCCTGTCTCTTGGCTGATAAGGGAACCTCGACATGGAGTTTTCTTGGTGTTTTAGCCATTCTTTTGACCGGCTCAATTATCTTTAGCTCTGCTTTAGGTACCTTACTCATCTCCCGTGCCCTTCGTCCCGTCGCAAAAATGTCTGCTACTGCCGCTCATCTGTCTGAAACTCACCTTGAAGATCGTTTACCCCAGCCGCCAGGAAATGATGAAATTGGTCTTTTGGCCTCGACCTTGAATCAGCTTTTAGATCGGTTAGCCCTTGATCGAAGTTTTCAAGAACGCTTGGTAGAAGACCTCTCGCATCAACTGAGAACTCCTTTGACCATCCTGCGGGGGCGAAACGAAAATCTTTTGAACAAAAGTGATCTGCCTCCTCGGTGGCGGGAGGTTTTTGAAGATAACTTGATGGATGTCGACCAGATTGTTTCGTTTCTTAATACGATGCTCAAGTTAGCGCAATTAGAGAAAGGCTTAGAACAAGTTAACTGGGAAAAGCAAAGTTTGTCCTTGTTAACCCGGGAAATAGTCGAGGAAATGTCTCCGCTGTGGGAAGATAAAGAATTGCGGCTGGTCCCTCAGTGGGAAGGGAGCCCTACAGAGTGGGAGAACCTGCCTCTGTTACAGACGGCACTCGACCCTGTGACGGCCAAACAAGCGTTGATGAATGTTTTAGACAATGCCTATCGTCACGCACCGCCCGGGTCAAAAGTTCGGATTGATTTTCATCAGGGAGTTTCGCCACAAAAGGTTCGTGAAATCATCCTGACGATCACCAATCAGGGACCTCCTATACCAGCAGAAAGTTTAGAAAAAATCTTTCAACGGTTTTATCGCTTGCCAGAAGATCGTGAGTCCGAGGGGTATGGCTTAGGCTTGGCCATTGCTCGGAGCATGATGGAACAACAGAAAGGTCGACTCAGAGCGTTGAATCCCCTTGAAGGCGGTGCCGCTTTTGAATTCGTTTGGCCTGCAGTCTAAGGCGATTGGATAACGAGCCAGGGTTATACCTAAGAACAAGCTCTCTTAGCTTTCAAAAATTTGAGCAAGCTCTTCGCGGGTAAAACGATAAACAGAAGAGCAATTGGCGCAGGTGGTTTCTAGCGGAAACGGTCCTTTTTCAAGAATATCCGTTTTTTCAGTCGGCGAGAAACCTTGCAGTACGTTCTGAAAGCGCTCTTTTGAACAGGGGCAAAAGAATTCGACAGTACGGTTTCCTAAAATCTTGGGTGAAGCGTCATTAAACCAAAAATCTAGAAGAGCTGACGCCGAATGACTTTGTTCAGCATTTTCGCCAATTGACGGAAGCTGACTTAGACGTTCAGCCATAGAATTCCATACACTGTCGGGGCAACCCGGCAAGGCTTGAATCAAAAGACCCGCAGCCGCAAGGGGTTTTCCTCCTTCTGCAAAAGGGAGGCTAAGATCCACCGCCGTCGAAGTTTGTTCTGACTGATCAAAATAATGCACTAAGCCTCGGGCTAGCGATCGCTGATCAAAGGCAACCGTTCCTGTAACGGGAACTCGTTTCCCTTCGCGTGTATAAGTCACCGAAAGGGTCCCCGTTCCCCAAAGCTCTGAAAAGGGAGCTTCTTTCCACTCAGCAGGAATGCGTATAGGATTTTCAAAGAGATATCCTCGTACTTCGCCGTACGCATTGGCATCAACCGTGAATCCACCAAGAGGACCGTTCGTATTCACTTTGAGGTTGAGTCTATCCTCACCCTTGAGAGTTGACGCCATCAAGAGGGCCGCCACATAGGCTTGACCCAAAAAGTACGTTTCAAATGGACCTAACTGATGGCTTTGAGCCATTTCTTCCACAACCATATTGGCTTGAACGTAGGCCCCGCGGATAAGGCCGCCATAGAGGGTAAAGTGAGTAAGTTTTTCAGCGGAACGACGTTTCCAGAGGTCTTCAGGCGTACCAGGCAGGGGAGCTTTGATCATAGTTCACCAAAAATAGTCACAAGGGAGAGAGTTGTCCAGCGTATTCAGGGACGAGTTCTCCCTCCACAGACAAAGGTACAACTTGGGTAATGCGCAGGTTGACAAACTGACCAGTTAAGTCTTTTCCCTGAGAGGGGAAGCGCACTGCGACTTTTCCTTCTGTCCTTGCCGCCCAGTAGCCTGGTTTACGATCAGGTTTATCAACAAGAACACGAAGCGTTTGTCCGACCAAGGATTGGTTATAGGACAAACTGCTTGCCAGAAGAACGTCTGTTAATTCGTGAAAACGACTTTTTTTCACCTCGCGAGGAACGTCATCCTCCCATCGGTACGAAGCGGCACCAGGGCGAGGACTGTATTGGGCAATAAAGGCCATTTGAAATTGAAATTCTTCGAGAGCTAAACGCGTGTTGTGAAACTGCTCGTCAGTTTCACCGGTGAAGCCTACAATTATGTCGGTAAAAAGTGTGGCCGTAGGAAGAATCGATCGGATATCCTTGACAATAGCTCGATACCGCTCAAGACCATAATTTCGGTTCATGCGTATCAGGACTTTATCATCGCCGGATTGAAGGGGAAGGTGAATCTGTTTGGCCAGAACCGGATATTCTGCAATAACCTCTAAGACTTCGCGCGTCATGTCGCGAGGATGCGGAGAGGTAAAGTACGTCCAGAAATCGGCTTTTTCGCGCTGGCCAATTTTGCCGACCTCTTTTAAAAGCTCAGCAAACGTCATTTCTTGACCAGGGCGGTCTTGTCCATAGGAGTTTACGTTTTGACCCAATAACGTCACCGACTTGTACCCCGCTCTGACAAGGTTTTGGACTTCTTCAAGCACCTCGTTCGAGGGTCGTGAGACTTCGCGGCCGCGTGTGTAGGGTACGGCGCAAAAGGTACAAAATTTATCACAGCCGTTTTGAATGGGAACGAATGCCTCGAAGGGACTGCTGTACTGAGGTTTTACTTGCCAAAAGCCCCCCATCAAAGGGGTAAATTCGGGTTCTTCACGCTCTAAAGACGTACTGAAAGGTGTCGTTACCCCATACTGGCGAAACATATCGGGTAGGTCTTTGAGTTGTTGTAAGCTAAAAATTAAATCGAATTTTTTTAGGAACTTTTCATGGTCAGCAGGGAGGATACAGCCTGAAACAAAGGTCAAAAGATTTTTTGAGGCTTTTTGCTCATTCCATTCATAGATTTTTGAGTAGACTTTATCTATTGCTTTTTGCCGTACAGAGCAGGCGACAATGCCTCGGACAAAAGCTTCCTCTTCGTTTTCGGTTTTCTCCATACCCATTTGACGAAGAACAGCCTGAATTCGTTCAGAATCCGACTGATTCATTTGGCAACCCAAGTTTAAAATAAAGTATTTCATCATTGGTCCGCCTTGTTAGAAGTAAACTTCGGTAAAGATCTGTGAAGAAGGGATTCCCTTTTCTTTAAGGAGGTCAAAAGCATCGTAGATCATATCACAATTACCGCAAAGGTACACTTGTGTCTCGGGCAACCACTCATGATCGCGCAAATATTGGGTGACTCTTCCCTGGTAATCACCACCTCCGCCAGTAACACAGCTGACCAAACGGGAACGTTCAAAATCAGCATAGCCGTATTGCTCTTCTCGATGTCTCACACCGTGAAGAAATTGGTAATTGAGAGTGGGTAAGGAATTGGCAAGACAATGGAATGGAGAAAGACCTGTTCCTGTCGCAATGAACAAAAACGGTTTTTGTTTTTGCGCTTCTGAGATCAGAAAATACCCAAAGGGCCCATCAACAGCCAAAAAGTCACCTGGCTTGGTTTGTGCAAGTTGACGGCTAACTTTACCATCAGGAACTTCCCGCACAAGGATTTCTAAAAAGTCATCAGAAAGCGAGGAATAGATGGAATATTCCCGTTGTTCTCGATGCCCAGAAAGGCCCACACTGAGGTATTGACCGGGTTGAAAGGTAAGACCTTCGCGGCTAAAGCGTAAAATAAAAGTCTCGGGAGTGATAAAGGTCACAGACTGGACCTGACATTGGCGTTGAGCTTCCACCGGCCCAAAATAGGGTAAACGACAGGTTTAGTCAAGTTTCAAGGCGGTAACCTTAGGGCCCTCCTCAGGCGCAACTTTTTCAGGTACTATCGTTTTATGGATTTGTTTCGGTCAGCAAAACCTGCTTATGAACCACTTGCCAGCCGTATGCGGCCAAGAAACCTCGATGAATTTGTAGGCCAAGAGCATATTTTAGCACCGGGACGTTTGTTGAGGCGTGCGATAGAAGCAGATCACCTTACCAGTGTTATCTTTTATGGGCCTCCAGGAACGGGAAAAACCACTCTTGCGCGGTTAATTGCGGCAAAAACACAGGGAGCCTTTCTTGCCCTCAATGCCGTTTTGACAGGTGTCAAAGAAATCCGTGAGATTTTAGAAGAAGCTCGTCGTGAAAGAGATTTGCGTGGCCGAAAAACGCTTCTGTTTGTGGATGAAGTTCATCGCTGGAACCGCTCCCAACAAGATGCTCTGTTACCCTGGGTTGAAAATGGTACCTTTCTGCTGGTAGGGGCTACAACAGAAAATCCTTTTTTTGAAGTTAATGCCGCTTTGGTTTCACGGTCTCGAATTTTTCAACTGGTGCCTTTAGATGAACAAGGCTTACGCACCATCGTTGCTCAAACTTTGAACGATAAAGAAAGAGGTTACGGTCAGTTTAAAGTCACCCTAGAGGAAAAAGCGCTGGAACATCTTGTACGAGTTTCAGCGGGTGACGCACGAAGTCTACTCAATGCTTTAGAGCTAGCCGTTGAAAGTGCAGTGTCACCGTTTCCCCCTGAGGTGGGGACGGTGATTCCGGTAAGTTTGACGATGGCAGAAGAAAGTTTGCAAAAAAAAATTGTTCTTTACGACAAGGACGGCGATTACCATTTTGATACGATTTCCGCTTTTATAAAATCTCTGCGGGGAAGCGACCCCGATGCAGCGCTCTATTGGCTCGCCAAAATGGTTGCCGCAGGAGAAGACCCCCAATTTCTGTGGAGACGGATGTTGATCAGTGCCAGCGAGGACATTGGGCTGGCTGATCCTCAGGCAATCGTGATCGTTGAAGCTGCCTATCGGGCTTTTGAAAAGGTTGGGCTCCCCGAAGGGCAATATGCTCTAGCACAAGCTGCCTTATATTTAGCCGTCTGCCCGAAGAGTAATAGTACGTCTGGGTATTTTGAAGCCCTCAAGAACGTTGAAGCAGAACGCGCCGAGGTCCCAACGTCTTTGAAAGATGGCAGCCGCGATGGCAAAGGCTTTGGTCACGGGCAGGGGTACCTCTACCCGCATGCCTTTCGCGAGCATTGGGTTGCTCAGCACTATTTACCAGCTTCGCTTTTGGGGAGGGTGTTTTATGAACCAACTGAGTCTGGCTGGGAACGAAATATTAGCGCTGAGGTTTGGCGGCGGCGTGATTTACTTCTTGACCTTGAGGTGGTGGATTCCGAGAATTTGACCTTCACAGGAGCCTCTTTGAATCCCTGGATTCAGCGTTCACAGTCGGCTCCCCGCCGAGCCGAAGAAATCCTTCTGGCAAAAGTCTTTGATGACTTGGACCTTAAGCGTCACGATCGACTATGGATCGCTGAAGACAGAGGTTTTTTGCTCACCAGAGAGGCACTTGCTCGAGTTCCTGAAGGTGGCGTATGGGTAAGTCGCCCTCCCGAAACACAGACTCAGGGGGCACCGGTTCCCCGGGGCGCTATAGTCTTTGAAGGTGGTTTCCGTTTTGCTGATCCTAATTGGCTATCCTCAGGGATTCACTTTGAAGCAATTTTGTTTTGGGCCTGGCCGCCTAAACAGCTAGAGACCCTAGCCAAACCGTTTGACACAACGTTTTCCTCTCTGATAGCAGAGCAAGGAGAGCTTGTATGGTTGTTTGCCTTGCGGGATAAGGGGCCACGACTTTTGGATTTTCTTAAAGAAAGCTTATTTACCCCTGAAGAGTGGTCGAAGTTACGCCGTCTTGAGGCGGAGTTTCTCGCTTTAGATGCTCCACCGCTACCCAGGGGGGCTGCGGTCATCACCGCCGCGGAACAACGAATCTTGGATGAAGCAACATGGGGACGGTGGTGGTCGTCGGAGAGACAGGAGGGTTGGGGAGCTTTTCTTAAAAGCAGGGGAATCACGGACGGTTGTTTGCAAAAAGCTGTTGCTGGCAGACCACAGCAAGAGGTATCCTGGGAACGCTCCTGGGGATTGCTCAGGGTAAGCGCCTCTGCTTTGTTGCGATAAACCTTGAGTATAGTAAGAGATTCCTATAAAATCACTCAGGTTATGCGTGTTGCTTTTCAAACGTTGGGTTGTCGGTTAAATCAATTTGAGTCAGATGCCTTGGCGGCGCAATTTCTTGCAAAAGGCTGGGAAACCGTAGACTTTCATGAAGAAGCGGAAGTCTACGTGATCAACACCTGTACCGTGACCAATAAAAGTGATCGAAAAAGCCGCAATGTCATTCATCATCCTCTCCGAAGACGTCCCGAAGCGTTAGTTGTGGTTACAGGATGCTACACCGAAAGTTCCCAAAAAGACTTAGAAAAAGAACCGGGAATTGGGTTAGTGGTACCTAATCAACAAAAGAACTTGTTAGTTTCGTTAGTAGAAGCTCGTCTTGGGGGCGAGTTGCCACAAGAGCTTCCAAGTGAAGTTCTGCCTGTGCGTTTAGGCAATGTTTTTGACTACCCGGTACTTCCCCGTGTTTTTCATACGCGAGCATCAATCAAGGTTCAAGATGGTTGCGACAACTTTTGCAGCTTTTGTATCATTCCGCAAGTACGTGGCCGAGCACAAAGTCGTCCGCTTGGCGAAATTCTTGAGGAGGCGACCCAGCTGGTAAAGAGTGGAGTCAAAGAGCTAGTCCTTACCGGGGTAAATATTGGTCGTTATGATGACCACGGAAGACATCTCGATGACGTAATAAAACGGCTTTTAGACTTGCCGGGAGACTGGAGATTACGGCTATCAAGCTTAGAACCCGATGGCTTGCCAGCAAATTTTGCCGAGCTATTTTTGCACCCAAAAATGGTTCCTCATTTGCATCTTTGCCTTCAAAGCGCTTCAGATCGCGTTCTTTTGGCAATGCGGAGACAGTATACTTATGAAGACTATAGAAATTTGGTAGCACTCTTGCGCGACAAAGTACCCGGTTTTCACTTCACCACCGACCTCATTGTTGGTTTTCCCGGCGAAACCGAAGACGAGTTTCGACAAACATGTCAGTCGATTCAAGATATTCCTTTCTCGCATGCCCACGTATTCAAATATTCACGTCGATCTGGAACACGCGCTGATCGCATGGACGAGCAAATCCCTGAAACGATTAAGGCCGAAAGAAGCCGAATTCTTCACGAGAAGGTGGAAGAGCAAAAGCTGGTAATAATGAACAGTTGGGTAGGAAAAACTCAGCGAGTACTCATTGAAAAGTTTACATCCGGTCCAGCACGCGGTTGGGGGGAACATTATCTCCCTGTGGTTTTAGAATCTGAGGCCGTTCGAAACGAATTTATATCAACAAGAATTTCTGGCGTAAAGAGTCTCGATGGAGAACTTGTTCTAACCGGAATCCCGTTACGATAACTTTCCAGCGAAGATTTTAGGAAAGTCTTTGAGAAACGCCACATAGTCTGGGTAGGGGAGTGGCTTGCTAAAAAAATAGCCTTGAAACGTATCACACCCACGCTCATAAAGCCATTCAATTTGTTCACGGGTCTCTGTCCCCTCGACGATAATCCCCAGGTTGAGATCTTTTGCTAGGGTTATAATGGCTTTTGTCAGAGCTTGATCATTCTGACGGCGAGTAACCTCGTCCACAAAGGATTTATCAATTTTTACGACATCAATGGGAAGATCTTTTAAATAGCTGAGAGAGGAATACCCGGTCCCAAAATCATCAATAAGAATTCGGTAGCCTGCAGCGCGAAGTTCTTTCATTTTTTCGATGATTTCTTGAAAGTTTCTCATAAGACCGCTTTCTGTAAGCTCAATTTTTAAAAGACTGGGGTTCAGACCTCGACGTTTGACAATATCTTGAACCATTCCCGTGATATCTTCGTGTTGAAACTGAATACTCGAGAAATTCACGCTGAGCGTTTGGTGCGTGTGTCCCGTTGCTTGTAAATCTACTAGATAAGCCAACGACGAATGCAGAATCCAATGGCCTAGCGGAATAATCAAGCCCGTTTCTTCGGCAATGGGGATAAAACTGGATGGGGGAATATAGCCTTTTGTGGGGTGCTTCCAACGAATCAAGGTTTCAGCACCTTGAACGGAGCCTTTCCACCCTTGAGGGGTTCGTGTGATTTTTACTTGAGGGTGAAAAAAAAGTTCCAATTGGGGTTTTTCTTCTAAAGATGCCTGAGATTCTAGGGCCAACAGTAAACCATTTTGAATTTCTGCTCGATCAACAATGCTGTCCTTGAGTTCCGGAGAGAAAATTTTGAAGGGAACTTTTTCTTTGATCGCTTCAGAAAGGGCAATATCCGCATTTCGTAAGAGAGTCGCTTTCTTTTTGCCATGTTCAGGGTACAAGGCGATTCCTAAGTTGACACCCAAAGAAATTGTACTTCCCGCCATGGCATGGGTTTTTTCGACGTATTCGACCACTTGGCGGGCAAATTGTTCCAACGAGCCTTCCAGGGAGTTCAATTTGAGCAAAACAAAAAATTCATCCTCGTGGGTATGAAAGGTAAAACCGTCGTTGCCCACCATTTTTTGTAAGCGTAACGAAGTTTGGTATAAGATCCATTCGGGAATGTTGGTGTTAAAGGTTCGTTTTAAAATTCCATAGTTTTCATTCAAGGCGACAAACATTACTGCTTTTGGTAGGTCATCGGCTTCAAGCAATTCATTCAACTGTTGGTGTAAAACCAAGGAATTAGGTAAACCCGTCTCGGAGCTGGTAGTTAGCTGACTAAGAAGTTTTGCATTCTTTCGCTTTTCAAGCCTTAACTCGTCCTGAGCTTCTTGAAGGAGTTTTTTATAATTGTAACGTTCGGATTCAGCGAGAAGCCCCACACCTTTCCTCTTGATTAAGTCTAAAAAGGTTTAGTGAGGAATTCAAGATGAAGTTTTGCCAACGCACTGGGGACAATGCCCCTTATACAGCAGTTGGGTCTCAGAAACCTCAAAGCCTTTTAGTTCAGCCGGCAGGGGAAATGCTTTCGTATCGACATCAAAAATCTGCCCACATTTTGTACAGTAGAAATGGGCATGAATGGGATCAGAAAGATCGTAGCGAGCCTCGGTTCCCTCGACAGGTACGGGGATGACTAAGTGCTTCTCGAGGAAAAGGTTAATGGTATTGTAAACTGTTGCTCGCGAAAGGCTGGGAATATGGGGATGTAAATCATCAAAAATCTTACTGACAGAGGGATGTTCTTGAGAATTTTGCAGGTAATCGAAGATTCGAACTCGTTGAAAAGACGCTTTAATGCCTTTTTGGCGTAAAAAAACTTCAGGTTGGGTTACAATGGTGCGCATGAAGACCTCTTTCTTTAAAGAAACACCTTAGTGTTCGGCTCGTCAAGTGTAAGACTCTTCAAGAATGAAATCCCAGGACTAAACTGGCCCCGGCAATAATATAGCGTAATTCCGTGCCTTTACCGTTCCAGCCCGAAGGTTGCACGACCATGATCATGAGAATGCGATCTTCGTAGGGTGAGGGTGTGAAGCCTAGCAACAACGCTCTTCGCCAAACACCGTGACGCTCCATAACGACTTTGGTACCAAGTCCGCCTCCATGAAGAACTAGCCTCAAAGTTGTTCCCCACCGCTGACCTGTTTTGATAAGATCAAGATACGGCTGAAAAAAGACATCATTTGAATCAATCAGGGGGAAAGTCCCCATTTGAAAGTTGCAGGGGTGAAGATCCCACCTTTTTCTCAGCGCGCTTAACTGAGCTTCTTGCGAAGTCCACCAGGTATCCTGATTGCCGGTTCCCCAGCCCGGAACCTTCACTGTTTCTACGGCGCGATCATCGATGCAATCCCAGACTTCAAAACGCACTGTTGTTGAGGGATTTTCTGTTTGGGCGGTGAGAACTTTGGCATCACGGCTCCAGGCTAAAAGGTAAAGCTCGGGGCGGTGAAGGGTCAACCAGACAGGGGAAATCCCTTTTCCGGTCATGAGAAAATCCAAAAACAAAGGTTTGGGATAGGCCTGAAGAAAGGTAACGTTCAATACACCAAACAAGGTAAAAAACAGAAACGGCAAAAACACTGTTCCCCTGAGCTTGCCTAAGACTCCCATAGGACGGTAAACCATTAACTGCACTATAACGTTTTTGTCACTTTTCAACAAGGAACGGACATGGCTTGGGAAATTGAATTAAAAGCAGTTTTAGCTTCACCAAAAGAGGTTGAAGCTTTCTTATCACAACGAGGTTACCTGGCCACTCCTCTCGAAAAAGAAGATATCTATTATCAAGGCCCCACGCCGCTGCGTCTTCGACGGGAAGGCTCACGGTGGACGGTGACTTCGAAGGCTAAAACCGTGATCGAGGGTCTAGAGGTGAATCGTGAGCTGGAATTTGAAATCTCAGCCCCTGAGAACTTTTTTCGTTGGGTTCAGCTTTTGGGTTTTTCCTTTTGGTATAAAAAAATCAAACGCGGTCGAGCTTACCGCTGGAACGACTTGTTAATAGAGGTGGTTCACATTGAACCTTTAGGATGGTTTGTAGAAATCGAAAAAATCCTTCCTGAAGAGGCCGACCTCTCCGCGCAACAGAATGCCCGACAGGAAATTCTTACCGTTCTCAATCAGTTACAGGTTCCTCTCGAGAACCTTGAGTCAAGAACCTATGCTGAGCTTTTGGGTGTTCGGGTTCAAGGTAAACCACTTTCAGAGAGCTAACGTTCACCCAATAACAGTTTTAGCTCCTGAATTTCTTGGATTAATTTGGCCCGATCGAGATTTTGAAAGCGTTTGGGAATCATTTCGCGGCTGGTACATTCCAAGGCCGCCACGAGATTCTGAAGTTCGATCTCGTGGGGGTAAACGGGCGGGATAAAATCTTTGATGGTTTCTTCGAGGTCATCCTTGGTGATAAAAGTTCGCCCGGCCAATGCCGCAGAAAATTTGGCACGAATGAGTATGGCTTCTAAATCCGCCCCGGAAAATTCTTGACGGAATTTCTTTAAAAGATCACTAATAGAAAAGTCACGGATTTTTAGATCGAGCTTTTTGACAAGCGTGTGAAACAAGGCTTCTTTTTCTTCGGGAGATTCTGGATAAAAAAGTGCCAGATGTTCCTCGGCGCGGCCTTGTCGTTTGAGATCAATGGGGATTAAGTCAGGTCGACTGGTGACCAAAAACCATAAAATGCGCCCTCGGTTCTCCGTGTTACCCATAAAGTTTGCCAGTTGCGAGAAAATCCGGCTTGTTGTGTCAGAGTGCTCGGTGTGTGAGCGCGGGTCTTTTAAAAGGACATCGGCTTCGTCGATTAGAACGCCAACGGGAGCCATGGCTTGAAAGATTCCAAGTACCTTTTCCAGATTACTTTCGGTAACACCTTGCCAGCGGCTTTTTAAGTTTTGTAAACGAACAATGGGAATGCCAAGTTCTGCCGCAAACGCCGAAACGAGAAAAGTTTTTCCTGTTCCTACGGGACCAGCAATGAGGTAGCCCATGGGCAAGACATCTAAGCGTCCTTGTTTGATTGCCTTGGTAGCGGATTGCAGGCGTCGTTTGACGAACTCGTGGCCGGAAACGTAGTCCAAATTGTATGAGCCCTCTAGGAATTCTAGCAAACCGCCTGCTTCATTCTCAAGAATCTCTTTCTTTTTTCTTTTGAGATAATCCAAGGAAATGGGCTCGCCTTCTTGAAAACTTTCTGAGGCAATCTGATGAAGATTCATCAGGTTCAACCCACCCGTCATTTGAGCGACCAAAGTAGAACTTAAGCGGCTTTCTAAAAGAAGCTTATCTTGTCGTTCGAGAAATTGAAGAAATTTTTCACGGACTTCTGCATCGGGAATCGGTAAAGAAACCTTGACCGTTAAAGGAGAAGCAGAGAGTTTTTGATTCAACTCGGTCATGTTTTCGGTGATAAGAAAAATTGAAACATCCCCTTGCGTAAAAATCGGATCATGAGCCCAGCGGTTCAAAGTGACATAGCAGGTTCGATCTTCTTCGGTCATCTGGGTCATTTCAGCGGCGGGAAGCAGTGTTTCGGCGTAATCGATGATCAAAACGATGCGAAGCTTCTTGGGAAGGTTAAGCAGAAAGTACTTTTCGAGATAGTGAAACGCCGTTAGGGGATCAGAGCTAAAAAACGCAGTACTATCTGCTTCGGGAAAAGCCTGGGTCATGGCGTCAAAATAATCTTGACGCATCGAAATGTCATTAAAATTGATTCCCGAAGACCGATCAAAGTAGACAATGATATCGCGATTCGCAAAAAGCACATCACTGACATATTCTTGAATTCGCGTAAATACGAATTCATCCTCAATCAATCGATGAGGGAGAAAATCCCGGACGTTACCATGGAGGATGTATAAATTGGTAGTCTTTGAAAGGTATTTGTAGGAAAGCTCCTGGGCCCAAGCCGGGAGAACTTTGATGTATTCCAGGTTTTTGCGAATCAGCTGAGGACTCATTCCCCCTCCCGGAGCCTAGTATACTGTGATGTCGTCAGGGTGTCAGGAGGCTACCTAGTAAGTTTTTGGTCCCATGGCTTCGAATTCCTGTCGTACCTTTCGCAAATGGTCAAGTTGGCGTTGAATGATGGCGTGGTAATTTAAATCTCCCGTTTGTATTCGCCAAGCTTCATCGCTCCAGAATTGAATGTTGTCAAGTTCAATAAAAGGGTATTTCTTAGCTTTTTCTGCCCACCGCACGGCGTCATCCCAGTAACCAAAAGCAACTTTGTAGACTTTTTCGGCAGTTTTCAGGCTATCGAGGTTTGCTGCTTTCCAGGGATAATTAAAGAAATAGGCATGGTCTTTATCGAAATCATGCCCGAGTTGCAGGTACTGCTGAATAAGAAGGACATCAACATGCATCATAAACAGGTCTCGGTAGAGGGCCCATTGTGTCTTATTGGTGATTTTTGTTAGGGCATTGAGGGGGTTTGCAAAATCCGCTTTTCTGGCTTGCTCAAGGTACCAAATGTTTTCCATACAGTCGTCTGGGTACTGATACAAGTGTTCGTGAAAGAGCTGGTACCACTGTTCAGCATAGAGAATCTTATAGGCCAAGGCCGGTGTTGCAGAGGCCAAAACCAAGGCGCAAACCCAAAACAGGCGCTTCATTTCTCGTTTATCGGCACAGTCTGTCCCAAATTTCTTCGTGAATTTCAGTTTTTGGTTTTCGACCATCGATGAGGATGATTTCTGCTTCTGGAGACTCTCGTTTAAGTTGTTCCCATACTAAATGGTATCCGGCCCGTATTCGTTCTTGCAGGGTTGCCTTTTCAAAGAGTTCTTCAGCTAAAGCTCGTTGATCGCGTCGAGCCGCTGCCGTTTCTGTGTCGACATCTAAAAAGAAGATCGCTTCGGGTAGGGGAAAGGACGCTTGAAGAGACCATACTTGATCCCAGGGAAGGTCTAAACTTTGATACGCCATTGAGGAGAACCAATAGCGATCCGTTAAAATTTTTCGACCTTCTGTTAGACGGTGTTGAATACCAGCCCCTGCAAAAAGGTGTTCTTGGCGATCGGCGGCGAACAGCCAAGCCAACGTTTGAGAAGTTCCCTCCAGTTCCCGCCGCAGAAATCGCCGTAAAAGTGTCCCTATCGCTCCTGTTGTTGGTTCTGCCTCACAGTCCAGAGTGAGCTTTTCTTGTTGTGCCCTTGTCCGACACAGTTCCAGTTGGGTTGTGGTTCCCGAACCGTCCATTCCTTCAAGGACGAAAAAGCCTTTCCAAATCTCTCTTTTTTTTTCTGTCATTTTTCTTGTATAATCTCCTTGTGCCACGATTTTTCTTAATTCTGATGCTGATTTTGTTTCCTTTTCTGGTGAGCTGGAGTTTTCCCTCCGGTATTACCGAAATTCGCGTGATGAAGGAAGTTTTACTTCTTCCTCCCCCTTTGCCTGAAATTTGGCCGGATCAAACGGTTAAGCTTCAACCTAAAGGATGGATTACGTTGGAAGGTTCCCTTCGTCCCCTGCCTGAACCGGAGAACCCATGAACCTCAACCCAGCCTCTTTATTCTTTCTCATCCCGATTTTAGCCGTGTCTGTGTATGCCGTCGCTCTCATTTTGCAGAAAGCCCTCCAGACTGCTATTCATAAGCCGCTTTCGGACGTTCACTTTGAAAGACTCCTTGAGCAATGTCAATTAGGGTATGCCTACGTCACTGAGGGGCTTGCCCCCCGGCATCCTTTGGCGCTTGTCCTTGAAGTTCCCGTCGTTCAACGAAGACGTTGTGCACAAACAGAATTAAGTCGGTACGAAGATCGGATTTCGTATTTGCCTATCCTTGCCAATGTCGCCACGCTCCTGGGATTATTTGGTACAGTAACCGGGATGATTCTTGCGTTTTTAGCACTCCGCGCTGGAGGTGGTGCTGATCCTGCCGCCTTGGCTGGGGGTATCGCTCAGTCCTTGATTGCAACAGCCTTGGGGTTAATGGCGGCTGTACCCTGTTTAGGGTTTCATGCGGTTTTCCAACGGAGAGCGGATCGACTGGCAAGTCAGCTAGAAACCCTGTTGGATGTCTTGGAGGAGCCTCGACGTGAATAAACTACGGCGCTCTCACCGGCAGCCGACGTGGCTTTTACTGACCCCTTTTATTGACGTTCTTTTGGTCTTGATCAGTTTTATCTTGAGCATAAGCTTTCAAATCCGCTTTGCTGTCGATGTTACTTTGCCACAAGCTCAAACAGGACGAAGTGTCCGTAATGATTCGCTGACAGTTTCTGTGTTGCGCAATGGATCACTTTTGGTTGGGGGGCAAGTGACTTCGTTAGACGGATTAAATGCCGTATTGGATCAACAGCTCAAAGGTCATTCAGGGAATTGGCGGGTTTTTCTTCAGGGTGATGAAGAGATATCGTATAGTCTTTTGGTTCAAGTGATGGATGCGCTGAGACAGAGAGGAATCACCGATATTTCCCTATTAACAAGGAAAGGAAGCAGGGAATGAGAGGCGTAAGCCTCCTTTTTTGGGGCCTATCGCTCCTCTTTCACCTCATCATTCTCGTGTTGGTTCTGGCATTTTGGCCCGTAAACAGAATGCCACCTCCCTCTGTAAGTTTGCACTTAGAAAGTGGCCCAGCACCCAGTGGGGGGGGATTCGTCAGGGGCGAAGCGCCGCGTCCTACTCCTCCGAGAGCTCCTCGGGTTATAGCCCCGAAACCGGTTGTCCAGGTTCATTGGAACTCCTTAAGGGGAGAACTTCAACCGCAGTCCTCCACGCCTGAAAAGCTTCCAGCGCCAAGTTTCCCAGACCAAGAGTCCTCGGCCGAGGAGCTGTTAGGAGATGGCTCCTCCACACAGCAGCCATCGGCAAAAGTTTGGACATCCTGGGGAGGGTCTGCTCCGCCGCTTTTACCTCCGGTTCCCCCGCAAAATATACCTGAAGGGGAAATTACTTGGAACTTGACTTTATGGATTCCCCCACAGGGAGGCTCTCCGTCTCGGATTTTGGGCTTAGAAACAGCGCATCCTCGCCTTGATAGTTGGCTTGGTGCTTGGTTGGCCCGTCAGGGGTTTCCTGCCTCCGAAACTGGCAAAAGTTATCAGATTCACTGGGTCCTCAAGCTAAAAGCTGTGAGTCCGGAGTGAAGAGTTAAGCATGCGCTGGCGTTGGAATTGGAAAACCTTACAGCTACCACTACTCGTTGCCCTCGCTTGGCTCATGGCCACTTTGGTTCCGTTGGGAGGGGATGCGTTTTGGCAAAACCAAAAAAAAGCACTTTTGTCAGCGTTGCAAAAGTCCTTGGACGCAACGATTTCTTATGGGCGTTTATCATCGAACATTTTTGAATATCTTGATTTTCATGATGTCAAAATTAGGGCTAACGGGCGGGATGTTTTTTACGCATCGGGTATTCGAGTCTATTGGAATTGGCTGGCAATCTTCCAAGGGCATGAAGAAAATGCGATTGCCCGCTTACAAATTATCAATTCAAGGGTTCAGCTTGATACACAAAAAGATGCAGAATTTTTAGCAAATGGAGAACGTTTGCTTATGGACACCAAAGCGCAAGCTCCTCCGCCCATCGAGATCTTTAACCTGTCAGCCGATATAACCTCCCCTGAAGGGCATTTTAGCGCTGTCAATGGTTTCTTGACCCTGAAACGCCAGACGAATGAGTGGCAAATGAATTTTCGAACAGCTTTAGAGGGGCATTTGGCCAAAGCTGTATACGGATTATCGTCGGGATCAACGTCTTTACAAGGGGTGCTTCACGTCGATAACCAATTTCAAGATTGGGTAATCAAGGCTCACGCCGACACTTTGTCCACCAATTTGTTTGATTTGGGCGCCTTTGGGTTTCAGCTTGAAAGAACGCCCACCAAGATCTTGATTTCCAAAACACAAGACCAACAAGCCTTAGATTTGTCAGTCCTTTGGGATAATCAAGGGATCAAGGCCCAAATGACCACTGATCACTATCAATTTTTACAGTGGTTACATTGGAAAAATTCGCTTGCTATTAATCGTTGGCTTGCGACAACTTGGACTGGCAAAGTTGCGCTAGAGTGGAATCCAAAAACCCAATTCTGGCAAGCGAAGATGAAAGGACAAGCACGCTTTTCTCGTGACTTGTTTCATGACCAAAGCTCTGCAACAGCGGATCTTGAGGCAGATTCTCATATTATTCGCGTTAAACAGTTTGAATTTGAAACTCTACATGGGGCACTGGGCTTTCAAGGTGATATTCTTGTCAAGTCAAAATTACCAGAAGGAACTTTTACCGTAAAACACTGGAAGTTTCCTGGTTTAGGGACATTTAACGCTGAAACTATTTTACAACGGCAAGAGGATTACTGTACTTTTCAGGGTAAAAACTGGTTATGGAATCGTATTCAATTCAACAATCCTCATGGCCGTTTTGATCTTAAAGGGCAGCAAGTCTCATTTTTATTAACCTCTGGTTGGAAGGATTATCCTGAATTTTCGTTAGGCCTATCGGGAACCGCTTCCTGGCAGACTTCGTCACTTGCGGTCGCTTATAGCCTTGGTAACCTCTCCTTAGCAGGTTTGGCCTCACAAGCGGGCCCTGTCTCTTTAGATGCAGCGTTGGTGAATGCTCTATCTGGTTGGCAAGTTAGCTCTAGCGGACTGGTTCGTTCATCCCCTGAAGGCATCGAAGCCTCGCCCTCACTTTGGAAGCTTGTCGATGTCAAGCATCCGAAACGAAATGTTAGCTTTAATTTTTCTTTTCAAAAGCGTCTTCTCAAAGTTTCGCAGGTCGTGGGACAGTGGGATACTTTTCCTTTTTCAGGCGGCCTTACAGTAAATTTGCAAAAAAAAGATCATATTTCTCTTCGTTCTGACTGGGATCTTTATCAGAAGCATTTCGATTTACAGGGAGAATACTGGCCCTCGTTACATCGGTTTATTTTAGGGGGAAGCTCGGGAATATCGGGAGTCTGGGAAGGAACACCTGAGTCCTGGTTGGCATCTTTTCAAGTCCAACGATTCCCGTTACCTGGTGGCGGATCTTTATCGTTTCAAGGCAGCTTGTCACAGCAAGGAAAGAATTTATCGGGCGGCTTCTACGAGGGTACGTGGCAAGGGTTTTACCCCTTAGGAAAATCCCCCTTTACGGTAAATTGGTATGCAGGTCTCGAGAATCATCGCCTAGCTCTTCATATTCTTCGGTGGTCAGACCTTTGGGGGGTGCGGCAAGGAAGTTTGGCTCTTTCGTGGGGAAAGCTCTCGGTTCCCTGGCGTGCGGACTTGAGAATCACTTCGCCTGAAGGAGAATCTGAGCATATTCAGGTGAATTGGCTTTGGGGCGAAGTTGTTAATGTCGATGCCGAGTGGCGTCATTCCCCTGTGCAAAGGTTTCTCCCTGAGCCTTGGCAAGGAACCTGGCAAGGTCAGGGAAATTTTGTTTGGACCAAGACCGATGGGGTTAGCTGGAATGCCGCCGTAGCCTCTGAGAAATTCTTTTATGGAAATGATCCCGTTGCCGTGTCATGTGGAATGTCGGGGACTTCTTCACATTGGGAGGTTCACGGTTTTAAAGGAACATGGGGAGGCGGTACGGTTTCTGATGGACGACTTTCTCTCGACTGGCAAAAAAAGGAATGGACTTGGGCTTCTCATCAATCGGTATCTGTAGCGGGTAAAAATTGGACGTGGCAAGGCGTGAACCAAGGGTGGTGGAAAGGGGATAAGCAGACATTAGAACTTAACACGACTTATCAATGGTCAAACGCGCAGTTAGGGAGTCTTCATTTCCCTCAAGGCGTTTTTCGAGGAGAACTTCACGATCAAAGTTGGCGCCTGAGTTCCGAAGATGGCGTTTTTAAGGCTCAGGGACAAGGACTGTCTCATTATGAAGTTCATATTTTGTCACCGCAAGGGACAATCCTCAACGCAGAGGGACGGTTGAGCCCGCAGAATTTTCATACAGAAGTTACGAGTTTTCGGTTACCGCTAAAAGAAGTCGCCCCATGGCTAAACAGTGATATGTTGAGGATTCACGAGGGAGTCATGGTTGGTAGTGTGAACATTTCTGGCTCGTGGATTGATCCGAGTATTACCGGTGATGCAGAACTCCAGAATTTCGTCTTCGATAATGCCTTTTTACGAAAAACTGTGGGCCCGTTCTCGGGAGCCATAGAGTTTCGAGACAAGACGATTACCATTCCTGAAGTGAATGTCGGACCAAAAGGTCAAAGTTGGCTGGTGGGTGGAACGCTTCACTTTGACCATGCCGCGATTGATCATTTTCATTTATCGGTGCGAACAGATGAGCTTTCTTGGATACCAGCTCGCTATGTATTAACAGGAATTGATGCAGAAGGTTGGGCGTCGGGTGAGCTTTCCTTTGTAGGTGATGCGTATGCGATGACGATACGGGGGGATTTAACGGTTCAGAACACCGAAATGCAGTTGGTTCCCGTTCAAGAGACCCCAGAAAGCAACTACGGACTGAACGTTGATTTACATATAAAAACAGGGCGCAAGGTCGAATTTGTCTGGCCAGATCCTAACATACCTCTGGTTAAAGCTACTGCTATGCCAGGACAGAAGTTGGTGATTCGTTACAACGATCAAACTTCTCAGTTTTCCCTGTTGGGGGTGATTGAGTTCTTAACAGGCGAAATTAATTATGTTTCACAAACCTTTCAGATTCAGGACGGAAAGTTAACCTTTCGTGAGTCAGAAAGCTCTTTTGACCCTCATCTCAGTGTTCACGCGGAACTTAAAACTCGTGATTCTGAAGGCCCAGTGATCATTATTCTCAAAGCGGATGGCCCTTTGAGTGAGTTTTCACCTACCTTTAGCACAATCCCTTATCGTACTCCTGAGGAGCTACAACAACTCCTGGGAACCACTTTGGCCGTAGCAAGTTCGACGACACCCTTAGATTCAGCTTTTTCGGTAGCCTCGGATCTAGGTTCAGGCATCCTGTTGCGTCCTTTTGAAGAATCTGTTAAAAAAAGCTTTGGGTTAGATCTGTTTTCGATCCGAACCCAGATTCTTGAGAAGGCCCTAACGCAGTCAAGCTCGGCGACTTCAAGCTACCTTGACAATACAAGGGTGTATTTTGGTAAGTACTTAGGAGATAAGCTTTTTTTACAAGGGGATCTCAACATTCATCAAAATCCTGTCGTTGGTGGAATCCAGACGACCGGCTTTCAAGTGGACCCCGAAATACAGATGGAATTTACTACGCCGTTCTTTCTCTTGAATTGGACGATAGTCCCTCAGCATGTTCAAAGTTTATTTGTCACGGATAATACCGTAACGTTCAGTTGGAATTGGAGTTATTGACACGAAGGAGAGTTCATGACGTTTCGCAGGTTATTTGCCGTTCTGATTTTCACGGCAACGGGGTTGTCAGCCTTTGCTCAAGCGGCTTCGGGTTCAGCGTCCTCAGCTGGCAGTCCCTCGGTTCCCGCTGTTCAGGATTGGTATATGAACAAGCCCATTGCCGATATCCGCTTTGAGGGGCTTGTTACCATTCAGCGAAGCGAATTGGATGGTGTTGTACGCCCCTACATCGGTAAAAAGTTTACGGATGAATTGTTTCAACAGCTACAAGGTGACCTTTACAATCTTGACTATTTTGAAGGGTTAATTGCTCCTACGGCGGTGAAAGCCGACCCGCAGGGCGATCAGGTAATCTTGATTTTCAAAGTCAAGGAAAAGCCGACGATTGCAGATTTTGTCTTTAATGGTAACACAAAAATTAGCTCTTCGGATCTTTCAGGGGTGCTAACATCCAAAAAAGGCGACATCATCAACCAGGGAAAAATCAAAGCCGACGAGCAGGCTCTATTAAAATATTATAATGATCATGGGTACCTCGCAGCCAAAGTAACTTCGACAACCGAGGTGAACAAAAAGCACGAGGCCACTGTTTACTTTAATATTGATGAAGGAATGCAGACCGCCGTCAAGAAAATTGAATTTCAAGGGCTTTCTTTTGCCACGGCGGCAACTCTCAAAGGTTTAATGGATACCAAAGAAGTTGGCTGGTTCGATGCTGGGCTTTTTAAAGATGCAGCCTTTGCCAAGGACTTGCGAACGATTGAACAATATTACTGGGATAGAGGATATATAGACGCAAAAATTGTCGATGTCCAAAAAAAAGTAGAGTTTGATAAAACGAATGACAGAAATCTCTTGGACATTATGATAACGATTCACGAGGGTAAGCCGTTTATTTTCGGAGGCTTTACCTTCCATGGCAATGAAATATTCTCAACCGCAAAACTTGAGTCTCTTGTTCGCCAGCCGGTGGGAAGTGTCATCAGTAAAGAACGAGTTGACGCAGATTTTCAACGAGTTTCGGATTTGTATTATGAAAACGGTTACATCTTTAATGAAATTAAAAAGACGGAAGTCCGTACGGGAAATAAAATTTCATATGTAATTGACATTGTTGAGCGTCCCCGCGCTCACATCGAAAGCATCTTGGTTAAAGGGAATACAAAAACAAAAGCTTACGTCATCACCAGGGAAATGCCTATTCAAGTGGGTGATGTCTTTAGTAAAGCAAAAATTGTGGAGGGGATCCATAACCTCTATAACTTGCAGTATTTTAATAGCATCGTTCCTGAAACCCCGCAGGGATCCGCTGATGGACTCATGGATTTAGTCCTGAATGTCGAAGAAGCAAAAACCGCAGATATGTCCTTTGGTCTATCGTTCTCAGGGGCCACGTCCTTTCCTGTGTCTGCACAGATTAAGTGGGGAGATAAAAACTTTCTCGGCGAAGGCTACAATTTTAGTGTGGCGTCGAGCCTTTCTCCCATCATTCAAAGTTTAAACGTCAGCTTTATTGATAACTGGGCCTTTGATCAGCGCCTCACGTTAGGCTGGAATTTGGGAATTTCGCATGCGATCAACCAAAATATTCCTCAAGATGCCAATGCCCCCCTGTCAACCGGAATTGGAACCTCAGTCCCTGACCCTTACAACCCTAACGACTATGTTTTTACGGACTCAGAAACCTACGGTGGTCACTCGTACAATGCTGGGGATCCGTTTCCTGGTGTTCCCACCTCCAATGATATTACACAACTCCATCTCGTAACTCGTTACCAATACGACCTTTCGAATAACCAAGCCCAGTATTCGACCATGCAATATGAGTCCTACGATTTCTCACTCGGTGTGAATACGGGCTATGCCTGGTACCTACCTTGGGGACGGCTCAGCGTGGGGACTGGTGCTCAGTCTGGCTTGCAGTATGTCTCGTATGATTCTACGTTGTTCCGCCCTGCAAGTTACGTTGTTCGTCAGAACAACCTCAATTGGCAGTTTAACAACCAGATTTGGGCAAAAACGGCCTGGGATACCAGAGATTTGGTCTATAACCCAACGTCGGGGTTTTTGCTGTCACAAACTATGACGTTAGATGGCGGCTTCCTCGTGGGACAATCCTCCTGGAGCCGTTGGGATGGGACAGCGGACTTTTATCTGAAGCTTCTCGACTTGCCCATTACCGATAGTTACGATTTTCAATGGGTGTTCCGTGCTCATACAGGGGCAAGCTTTTTGATGCCAGGCTTAGGTGGACCTAGCTACATTGTGGCTCAGCCAACAGAATTGGTGAATGTGGATGGAATGCTCAGTGGTCGTGGCTGGGGGTATATTACGGGACTCAACGCAGCTTGGAACAGCGGTGTCGAATTCCGTTTTCCTGTAATTCCTAGCTTTTTGTGGCTTGATACGTTTGTTGACTCGTCTTGGTTACTCTATAATGACAGTACCTACACGAGTCTGTCGCAAATTCCGTACGGTCAGAAGCATTATTCTTGGGGTTTTGGTCTACGCGTCGTAAGCCCACAGTTCCCCATTGCGGTTTATTTAGCCAAACCGTTCTTGTTGAATGACAGTAATAACGTCGTTTGGCAAAAAGGGCAGGGCATTTTTGGGCCCCAAGCGGATATGACACTCGTTATTGCTTTCGGTTATACAAATTAGGAGGAAAAGATGAAACGATGGTTTGTTCTGGCAATTTTCATGGTTGCCCTTTCGTCAATTGCCGTTGCACAAACTCAGCAGTTTGCTAAAACGGGGCTAGTCAACCTAACCCGAATTTACGATAAGTTTTACAAAGAATCCAAAGGGGTTCGCGATTTTGAGGCTCTCAAAGCTTCGATTCAAAATGATATCAATAAGTTCAAGCAAGAACTTATCCAGTTGATGAATCAGCGAAATGATGCCCAAGCACGTGGGGACGAAGCAACCGTTCAACAGTTAGACGCTCAAATTCAATCAAAAAAAGAGGCCTATCAGCAATTTGCGGCGGTAAAACAACAAGAACTCAAGCAAAAGAGTGAAGAAGTGCGAAAAGATGACTCTTTTCAAAAACTTTTAATTTCTGAGATTGATCAAGAAGCGGTGTCAAAAGGCTTTTCGTTAATCCTGAACTTAGAAAATGATTCTTCAGTTGTGTGGTATAGTCCTGACGCGGATATTACCGATGGTGTAATTGCAAGACTGCAAGTTGACCTTGCGCCGGCCAACCAGCCAGCGCCAGCCCCAGTGCCACAGGCGACTCCCACACCTCAAGCTTCAGCAACGACAAAACAGTAGACTTTCAAACTCACCAGAAGTGTTAAATTGACACGAAACTCTTCCCGGACAAGGCTTCGGGAAGAGTCTCTTTAGCGTCGAGTTTTTTAGCTTCGCGCCTATTTTTCTTCTTTATTGATTTGATCTTTAAGAATTGTCTCGAGTACAGAAAATTTCTTGGCATTTTCTGCGGAAATTTCGCTCAAATTCTGATGGGCACCTAACAGAATTTCTGGGCTAGGGTCTTGGGTTTTTGTTACGAGTTTCCAGAAGTCTGGTTCCCCAGAGTCAAGCCGACCTTCCACAAGACGCATTAACTTCCAAATCCCAAGGCCTTGAAGCAGTTTTTCGCATTCTCGACTTGGGTTCCAAAGAGTAAGAGACCTTCCGGTAAGGGCTTTGAGTTTCTTGTGAAAACCCACTAACAAACCCATGAAGGTTGAATCCATATAGCTACATTCCGAAAGATCAGCAAAAAGCTCAAGGGGAACTGGAGTCTGCTCAAGTCTTTCAGTGACCAATGCTTTTAGGTCAACAGACAGAGCCGCAGTGATATGGCCTACGGCCTTAATGAAAATTCCTGCCGAAGTCTCTTGGAAATATAATGCTTCTGACACAACTCTATTATAATCGATTTTCAGCGAATGACAACAGGAGCTTCTGTCTTCAAGAACGCCTTGTGGGAAATTTCAACCTTCTTTAGAATGAAAAAATGATTGAACCTACCCCAATGATGCGTCAATACCTCACCTTGAAAGCTCAGCATCAGGATAAAATTCTTTTTTTTAGACTTGGTGATTTCTATGAAATGTTTCTGGAGGACGCTCACGAGGCGAGTAAGTTGCTGGGGCTAACCTTAACTCAGCGTCAAGGTGTTCCAATGTGCGGTATTCCGTACCATGCCGCGTCGAGCTATATTAAAAAGCTTCTCGACCTAGGAAAGCGAATAGCCGTTTGTGAACAAAATGCCCCTCAAGGTGGAAAGGGGATGATGGGGCGCGAAGTAGTCGAGGTTTTGAGTCCTGGCGCGGTAGTAGATGACAATCTCATGAATGGCGGTGCCTCACAGTATCTGGTGGCCTTGTTTTGGCAAAACCAACACTGTGCCTTAGCTGCGTCAGATTTCTCGACAGGCGAAATTTGGACAACAGTTGTCCGGTGGGATAATGGAGAAGCTCTTCGACGTGAGTTGCTTCGCTTTCAGCCACGGGAAGTTTTAATAGAGGAAGGAGTGAACGAGGCTTATCCCGAACTGGCATCTTGGGGAAAATTTGAACCTTCACCACTGATAACAGAACTTCCTCCTTGGCATTTTGAGCTCACCAGGACAAAAGACAGAGTTTTAAAGCATTTTGAGGTCGTAAGTCCAGCCGCTCTTGGTTGGCAGCCTCATTCGTTAGAGCTAATTCCCTTAGGCGTGCTTCTTTCGTATGCAGATAGTCGGTGGCCAGGAAAAAATCCTGAGCATTTAAAAAAACTAAAAAAATATAGACCAGAAGATTATGTGGGGATCGATGAGGCAACAGCGAAAAGCCTTGAATTGAGCGATCGCCATCGTGGTGGGGAAGGTTTTACTCTTTGGAAGGTTCTTAACTCGACAGAAACAGCACCAGGGGCCAGGCTTTTAAAGTCATGGATCCATTTTCCCCTCAAAAATCTTGATGAAATTTTAGCAAGACAAGCTGATGTTGCTTTCTATGTGGAATCGCCTTCGCGTCATCAACAAATTCGGGATTCTTTATCGGGAATGCTCGATTGGGAGCGGCTGACTTCTCGTTTGGTGTTGGATAAAGCCTCTCCCCGTGATTTGGGAGGATTGCTGGTTTGTCTTGAACGTACAGAACAATTAGCAAAATTCTGGGAACAAAGGCAGTTGTCCGATGACTCTCAAATTTCTCTTTCTCAAGAGATACAACAGGAGCTGGCTTGTGAACGAGATTTCTTACGGTCGGCGCTAAACAAAGAATTACCTCCAGCTCTACAGGATGGTGGTGTCTTCGCACCGGGATTCTATGCCCAATTAGATCAAGATCGTTTTGCTCGTGATCACGGCGAAGAGTTAATTCTGGGATATGCGGAAAAAGAAAAGCAAAAGTTTGCCCTCAATACGCTGAGGATCAAAAATAACAAAATCTTAGGGTATTTCTTTGAAGTATCCAGAATTCAAGCTCAAAATTTGCCGCCGCATTTTCGCCGGAAACAAAGCCTAGTGGGCACGGAACGTTATACAACTGATGAACTCGAAGCCCTTCAGGTTTCTGTAGAAACCGCACAAGTTCGGGTACTGGAAATAGAAAGGACACTTTATGAGGAGTTGATAAAACGTTTGCGGTCACATATGAACGCTTTTCAAAAAGCGGCGTACTTTTGTTCGTATGTCGATGCGATACAAAGTCTGGCGGCCATAGCTCGGCGTTTTAATTACACACGCCCGGATTTGCATCGGGGGTATGCACTGGAAATACGCTCCGGTCGTCATCCGATGGTGGAGGCGGCGCTAAGAGAAACTCCTTTTGTTCCCAATTCCGTAAACTTCTCAGAAATGGACGTTCTCCACCTATTGACGGGGCCTAATATGGCGGGTAAATCCACTTTTCTGAGGCAAACTGCGCTGATTGTCCTCCTGGCTCAAATGGGCAGTTTTGTTCCGGCTGAGTATGCTAAAGTAGGAATTGTTGATCAGATTTTTTGTCGGGTAGGGTCAGGTGACGATCTTTCACGCGGTGAATCAACGTTCCTTGTAGAAATGAACGAAACCTCCTATATCCTGCGGCAAGCAACATCTTCCAGTTTAATCATAATGGATGAAGTGGGGCGAGGTACGAGTACCCGGGACGGTCTAGCGTTAGCTTGGGCACTTTGCGAATACCTATTAAATCGAGTACGTGCTAAGACCTTATTCGCAACCCACTATCATGAGTTGACCGCTCTTGAACATCCAGAAAAACATAACTTTTGCTTGGCTGTAGAAGAGGACGGGGCTGATGTGATTTTTCTTCGTCGTGTCATTCCTGGCGCCGCCGACCATTCTTATGGTATTTATGTCGCGAGGTTAGCGGGTTTACCTACAGAAGTATTGCAGCGGGCAACGGGTATTCTTGCTGGTCTTTTGCCTGAAAACGAAGTGCCTTTAGGTGAAAAACAAAAAAAGAAAGCCATTGAGATCCCACCTGTTCAGGCTAGCTTGTTTGATGAGAAAGATTTGCTGCTCACCGAGATCTCTGGGCTTGAATTAAATCGACTGACACCGTTAGAAGCTCTCAATTGGATCGATCGGTGGCAAAAATCTTTGAAGACTAAACCTTAACTATCCCGTCTTCATAGGTATGTGGTTACAACGGTATCGCTGTTTGATTTGTGGCGCAACTTTTGTTCCGGATCATCAACTTGAGGGGGTTTGTCCGTTATGTTGGCATCAGCGAGTTCAAAGAAAAGAATCGGAACTGTCTTGTGAGGTTTGCCATCAACCTCTCCTTACCGAGTCAAAACTTTGTATGGACTGCCAAACGCAAAGCTGGTCCTTTACCGAACTCATCGGTTTAGGAACTTACCATTCATGGGTTGGTTTTTGGACTGCTCAGTATAAAATGCGGCCCGTTCCCCAATTAAGTCGTGCATTGCTTTCCGTTTTTGCCTGGGAAGACCTCCCCCCGGGCGTAGTCGTACCCGTTCCTTCCCATTACCGACGAGTATGGCAACGCGGCTGGGACCCTGTTGAACACCTGGCTCGAGCAATCAGCAAAAGGAAACATTGGCCCGTAAAGCATTGTCTGCGAAGACATGCAGGAGAAAAACAGAAGCTCTTAGGGAGAGAAAAACGGTTTCAGAACGCACAAAATTCATTTTTCTGGTCGGGAAGAGAATTGCATGAACAGCTTTGTTGGCTAGTCGACGATGTGGTGACGACAGGCGCTACCGTCGAGACCTGCGCTACGTTGCTGAAAAATCATGGAGCACAAGAAGTTAAGGTGCTTTGCCTTTCTTTACATTAAGCACAACTCTCATACTTGACAAAATTAAAGGTTTTTTGTAGTCTCGTTTTAAGACTAGCTTAAGAGGAATGAGTTAAAGAGTCGGAAACGGCTCTTTTTTTTATGGTGCCGTATGTTGCTTTCCCTTCCCGATGACCCGTTGTTCCTTGCTCTCGATCTGTTCCTCGCTTCTGAAAAAGCAAGACTTTTAGAAGTCGCCGCTCGAACAAAGAACGGAACGACAAAAGTTTCTTTAACGATTTATTCTCCCGAGGGATTAACGCTGGAAGGTTTGGCACATTTGCATAAACTGCTATTGCCTAAGCTTGAGGAGCTTCTAAATACAGAGGATTTGTATGTTGAGGTTGGTACTCCGGGTTTGGAACGGAATTTAAAGTATAATTTTGAGTTGGAGTTGTTCCTTGGCCGTCCAATCCAGATTTTACGAGAAGGCGATTCAGAATGGTTGTCAGGCCTTTTGGGTGCTGTTAAAGAGGCTTCTCTTACCCTTGAAACGGAGCTTGGTTCTGTACTAATTGATAAAAAAGAAATTCGCAAAGCAAGGTTGAATGATTTATAGATTATTTTCTGGGAGGATGTTGTGAACTCCGAATTTTCTGATGCGATTCATCAAATCACGCAGGATAAAGGAATCTCTAATGACCTAATCGAAAAGGTTGTCGAAGAATTCTTATTGGCAGCCTATAAAAAAACGTTTGGCACATCTGACAACGCTGTTGTCAAAATGTCCAGTGAAAATGATGGGGTCAAGATTTTTGCAAAGCGTACTGTGGTTGATGATGACGATTTGTATGACCCCGTGGGGGAGATTGAACTGACGCAGGCTCGAGAGCTCAATGAAGACGCTACTGTTGGTGATGAGATCTTAGTTGAGATTGACCCGAAAGAGTTTGATCGCCAGGCGGTTTATACAGCAAAGCAGCGAGCAAAACAGTACCTTAGGGATATTCAGAAAGACAGTTTGTATTCCGAGTTTAGTGATAAGGTGAATGAAGTTATCATTGGCTATTATCAACGAGAACGAAATGGCAATATTTACGTCGATCTAGGGCGAACGGAGGGGATTCTTCCGAGGAAAAACCAGTCGCCACGAGAAACCTACGCTCCAGGTTCTCGAATTAAAAGCTTGATTCAAGAAGTTCGTAAAACGCCAGGTGGATTGCAAATTGTTCTTACACGTCGCGATCCGGAGTTTGTTAAACGCTTATTTGAAATTGAAGTTCCTGAGATTTATGAACAAGTTATTGTCATTCAGAAGATTGTTCGAGAGGCGGGGTATCGCACGAAAGTTGCGGTTCGTTCCGTCAAGGAAGAAATTGATCCAATAGGTGCTTGTGTAGGCTTGAAAGGTATGAGAATTCAAGCTGTCATGAAGGAATTGGATGGAGAGCGTATTGATATCCTGCGCTGGGACCCCGATCCGAAAACGTTCATTCAGAATGCTATGTCTCCTGCGCAAGTAAGTCAGGTTGTCATTCTGGATGAGTCTAAGCATCAGGCTTTGGTTGTTGTTCAAGAAAGTCAACTTTCTTTGGCAATTGGCAAGCAAGGGATGAACGTCAAGCTGGCTAACAGGCTTTGTGATTGGAGTATTGACGTTAAAACTGAAGAACAGTTTGCGGAAATGGACTTGTCGCGAGAAGCTCGAGAGGCGGCACATGGTCTGTTCCGTCCAGAGGAAGTTGCCGAGGAAGGTGTTATCACCAAGATCGCTGAACTCGAGGGGGTTTCTCCTCGCGTTGTGGAAATCTTGGCAGAGCATGGTATAGTCTTAATTGAGACTCTCTTGAATATGTCTAGAGCGGATCTCAATAAGATTGATGGTATCACCGCTCAAGATGTTGAGAACTTGATGAAGGTGATCAATGAGAATGTTGAAATCGTGGATGAAGAAGGTCAATCGAGTGAGATTGATTATTCTTCCCAGGATGATGTAGAATACGAAGAAGAATTCGAATGTCCCGAATGTGGGCACCCCGTTCAGATCAATATGACCCAATGTCCCAATTGTGGTGTCGGTTTGAGTTTTGAGATTGAAGACGAGGAATCTGAGGAATAAGAGACTTTATGTCGGACGAACTGGAAAATAAAAAGCCCAAGGCTACTCTCATCAAGCACTCGAAACCGGAAGTGACACCGCCAATGGATTTAGAGGCGGAAAAGAAAAAAACAGTCGTTGTTGTCAAAAAGAAGACTGTTGTCAAAAAGAAGGTTGTCGTTCATAAAGAAGAATCGACGGGTTCACAAACGGCTACGTCTAGTTCTCAAACGTCGAATGCGGCAACTCCCGCAAAGACAGATGGTTCTTCTCGACCTGCTGCGAAAGCAGAACCGGTTGAGGGACGTTTGTCTGCCGAGAAAATTGCCGAATTTATGTCAAAACGTCCTCAGGAGATGAGACGGTTTGATCCTTCGGAGGTTCGGCCTAAGCCTGAAGGCTTAAGGATTGAAACTAGTCGGCCACCACGTGAGCCACGAGAACGACCCCAAGGTGACCGCGATCGAAACGATCGTGGTGGGCGGTCATGGGGTGATAGGCCTCAAGGCGACCGTCCTCAGGGGGATAGACCGCAGGGTGAACGTCATAGTTCTGGTTACAATCAAGGCGGTCAGCGTCCATGGGGTGATCGTACCCAGCAAGGTGGGGGAACTGGTGGTCCTCGCCCCTATGATAATCGTGGGGGACAAGGGCAGCAGAGTCGTCCCTGGGGTGATAGACCTCAGGGTGATCGAAATCAGCAAGGCGGTCAGCGTCCTTGGGGTGATCGTACCCAGCAAGGCGGG
>JAJXVP010000367.1 GCA_021782055.1 bacterium
TAGGTGGCCCCAATTGGACTCTGACGAACTTTCCCGTTGCCCCAGCAAAAACAGGTTATACCTTTGGCGGTTGGTTTACTTCGCCTAATGGTGCGGGAACCCCGTTCTACGCTTCGACCGTGGTGACCGCTAATATGACGGTGTATGCCGATTGGGTCAGCGGGTCACCTGCTCCGGTAACGAACCCCACCAACCCTGTTCCGCTTATCCCTCTCACGGGTAGCTCGTTAATGACCATTCAGTTCCAAAACAACACCAACGGCGCTTGGCCTGACAGCTCGATCTACCTCTTGGTAATTGCCCGCAACTCAGCGCACGCCTTCTGCTACCTGACCCCTGACGGTAACTTGGTTCCCCTGGTCTCGGGCCAAAACCTCCAGGGTCTGTTCTACCGCATGAGCGACATCAGTGGCTTCCAGGTTCCCGCCTTTATGGACTCGGCACGACTCTACGTTGCCCTGGGTCAGCCTCTGAATATCCCGGTGAATACCGACATCAACGGCAACGTGGGTGTGGCGTTCCCCAACATCGAGAACCCCACTGACCCCAGCATCAACGACGACTTTGACTGGATTGAGTTTGCCGTTGTGAACAACAACATCTGGGCCAACACCACTCAGGTCGACCAGTTTGACATTCCTATGGTTGTGCAGTTGTACACCGGTACCAGTACCTCGTACTCGTTGCTCGACACGGTGGGCGTTACCGAAACTCGCAGTCAGATCTTCAATGAGTTTGAAGCTTCTGTGCCCCCGGAGTTTGCTGGGCTGGTTCAGGCACACCGCATTGTGGCTCCTCTGCACGGTGGGTTCCGCACCGGTCAACCCAACGCTGGCTACTTTGACAACTACATCAACCAGGTGTGGCAACAGTACACCACTCAGCCGTTTGTCGTGACCGTGCCGCAAGGGACGTTCACCGGGTATGTTCAGGGTAGCGAAATGGCCTTTACCCGGCCCAATGATTCCACCATCTACTACGTGCAAAAACCGACAAGTGACGATGTGTGGGGTGGTATGGGGACGCTCAACAGCGGCAACACGATTGAGCTGGTCCTTGAAGCTCAGATTTGTGCGGCGTTCCACCGCCACGTGATGGATAACGCCTCGGCGCTGAATACCCCCTCGGCCTACTATCAGACGGCACCGTTTGACTACTACGCGCAGTTCTGGCACGAGCACAGCATCAATCAGAAGGCCTACGGCTTCTGCTACGATGACGTCAACGCTCAGAGCTCGACGATGACAACTCCTAACCCCCGTGGTTTGGTAGTCTCGGTCGGCTGGTAAGCACGGCGATAAAAAAAAGCACCGCCTTCAGGCGGTGCTTTTTTTATTCCATACCGTGAAAATAAAACTGTTAGTCCTACTCAATTGCGACCAATGGTCTTAATTTACAATCGTTTTTAAGGGTGTATGGTTTATTATGAATAAAAAAAGGAGGGGTGTTCATGTTTCAAACACCTTTGAAAGGAACCGCTAAGAATCAAGGAAAAATGGCAAATTTTTCTCTTTTTCTTTTGGTTCCAATTTTGCTTTTTGGCGTTTTCAGCTGCTCTTCACCTGTTAATATTTCTTCGAGCACTACGCCCAGCCCGACCTCAGAGGGAATCAACGTCCTTGTTTCTACTCAAGCACCTACCACTGGTAGAAGTGTTTCACTTTTAAGTGACAGCAATGTGGCTTCAGTTCAGGTTTCTGTCACTCAAAACGGAACTTCTGTGGGCGGTGGCACCTTAACCAAAAATGCCAATGGTTATTCGGGAAGCCTCTCAATAACACAAAGTGGTTTAGACACTTTTACAGTCACAGCGCTCAATTCGGTTGGAATCGAACTTTGGGTAGGCTCAACCGTTCAGAATATCTCCGCCTCGGGGATTTCTATTTCCATACCAACCTCACCGGCACCGGGAACAATTTCATTACCAACGGCAAATAATCCCGTGTTTGTTTCTGCTACAGCGACAAACTCCATAACGGTCTCCTATACGCCACCTTCTTCGGTCGACTCTGCTGTGCTGTATGCCTCGGGTGGCAATAGTTCTGGGTTGGTTGTTGCTAACCACAGCATGACAAACAGCAATGGCACGTGGTATGTCACGGTATCGGATCCATCTTTTGTCGCTGGTTCCAGCATTTACATAACCGTTTTAACAACGACATCGGGTGCTGAAACCTGCTGGCCCCAGGGTATTGTCAGCAATACGACAAGCTGGTCACAGTTCACCTACCCTAGTAGCATATCTCCCTTAGGGGTAGTCGTTCCTCAACCGACGGTTTCTCCTTCACCAACAACGACGCCTTCCCCTGCAGGCCTTACCTTAACGGGGACGAACGGCTCGATTGTCGTTAGTCAAATGACAAGTAATAATGTCACGGTAACCTACACCCCGAGCACAAGTATAAGCTCTGCCTATTTGTATATCACCGTGGGGAACAATACCGGCCTTGCAAAGTCCAATCTCGCCTTAGCAAACTCAAATGGTACCTGGTCTGCCACTGTCAATGATAGTTCCTATACAGCTGGGGCCAAGATCTATCTCGATGTTTTAATCAATGCTAGTACGGGACAAGTGAATGTTCCCCAAGGCGTCCTTTCAGATTATTCGACGTGGGCTTCGTTTACGTATGCGGCGACTCCCACACCGACCCCAACGCCTGCACCGATCACTTCAACTGGTGACCCCTGGTACGGCGGGCAACTACTTTGGGATGATGAGTTTAACGGACCAACAATCGACCCCACCAAGTGGACCTTTGATACAGGGGCTGGCGGTTGGGGTAATAATGAGCTTGAAACCTACACGACCTCGAACGCCTCGATCCAAAATGTTGCCGATGGTTCTTCCACCGATTCCTGTTTGGTCATTACGGCACAAAAGGATGCTCAAGGGAATTGGACCTCAGCCCGTTTAAAAACCTTAGGTCTTCAGAGCTTTACCTATGGAA
>JAJXVP010000368.1 GCA_021782055.1 bacterium
CCCACGGACTGATTGATCCGTGCGTTCATCTCACCGATCGACTTAGCGATTTTTGCCCGTTTATCGCGTTCTGCGTTGACCTGAAGTTCCATAGTCTTGAGGATGCTGTGCGGGACAGTAATATTCTGAATCTCGTACCGTGTCACCCTAACACCCCAGGTTTCGAGAGCGTCATCAAGATTTTTGACCAGGGTCGCATTGATCGAATCCCGCTCCTCGAAAGTGCGGTCCAGCTCCAAGCGGCCAATTACCGACCGCATCATGGTCTGCGCCAACTGGATCGTGGCAAACTTGAAATCCGAGATTCCGTAACTGGCCTTTTTGGGGTCCACAACCATCAAATACAAAACGCCCCCTATCTCTACCCGGACATTGTCTTCGGTAAAGCAGGGTTGCGGGGGGACTTCTAAGGCGATTTCTTTTAACGAATGGGTGTAACGGACTCGGTCCATTAGGGGCACCAAGATATGCAGCCCCCCTTCCAACAGCCGAGAAAACTTGCCCAGCCGCTCGACAACTAAGACCGACTTTGAGGGGACAATGCGAATACTGCGGAGCATGGAAACTAAAAATACCGCTGCGGCCGCCCCTAAAATCAACAAAAGTGGAAAAAATGGGTTAAGAAGAAGATTACTCATGCTTTGCCTCCTGGACCTAAGCCCAACGTGGGCAGAACAGCAGAAAGAGAACTTTTGACCTGCGCCAATTCCAGCGGAAGAACTTGGACCTCGGAGGTACCGAGAAGTCGACCGAGCTGTTGAAAGTACTGATCGGCTACCTGCAGATTCATCGCCTTACGCCCATTGGTTTTACTCAGGGCCTCGGCCACCATCCTGAGGCCTTCGGCTGTTGCCGTCGTTACCGTCTCAATCGACCTGGCCCGACCCTCGGCTTCGTTGATCCGCTTTTGACGTTCACCGCGCGAAAGGTTGATTGCTTCTTCGCGCTCCCCCTTCGACACGTTGATCCGGGCTTCTTTATCGCCTTCTGACTCAAGAATCTCGGCTCTTTTGGCCCGTTCTGCGACGACTTGCTTTTCCATCGCGTCAATCACCGACTTCGCCGGCTCGATGTCGCGAATCTCGTACCTGGTGACTTTAACACCCCAAGGTTCACTGGCGGTGTCGATACTTTTTACGACGGACGCGTTGATTTTGTCGCGCTCGCAAAACGTTTTGTCGAGAGCAATCTTACCGATTTCACTTCGCATCGTGGTCTGAGCCAGCTGTGTCGTTGCCCAACCGTAGTTTTCAATCCCGTAGCTCGCTTGGACGGGGTCAATCACCCGCAGGTACAAAACACCATCCACTTCAACTTGGACGTTATCTTGGGTAATACAAACCTGAGGTTTTACCGTCAAAACCTGCTCTTTAAGGGTATGTTTGTAGGCAATTTTTTGGACGAACGGCACCACAAAATGCAGGCCGGGTTCAAGAGCCTTTTTAAACTTTCCTAGCTCTTCAAGAACCCAAGCCTGCTGGGCCGGCACCACCCGGACCAGTTGAAAGAAAATCCAGATGACCAAAGCCACCAAGGCGTAAATGAGCCATGTCAGCATGGTTTACACTCCTTTTTAAGACGTTTTTATTCCTGAGGCTTTACTTTTCTAGCGCTTTAAAGGCTTCTTCGATTCGGTCGTGTTCGCTCAAGGCCACAAAAAGGGTTAGCCCGTCTCGGCCTAAGACGATCACATCTTTTCCTACAGGGATCGGTTCTTCGGAGCGAGCCGCCCAGGTGGTCCCTTCAAAACGTACACGCCCTTCCTGAGCCCCATCGAGAGCTTCAACCACTTGAGCCGTTTTACCGAGAACTTCCTTATCGTTGGTCCCGCCGCCCGTGTTTGCCAAGCCGCCAAAAAAGCGCCGAAACAGAAAAATACCAGCACCCGAGACCACGAGCCACACGGCAAACTGCAAGGGCAATGCGGTATTGAAAAAGGGAAGCAGATTCAGAATGGCAAGCACCAACGCCGCCAAACCGGGAATGAGAAAATCGATAAGAGAGGAAAAAAGGGCGGCCGAAACCAACCCAAGGCCCAAAAGGCCCCAAAGCCAAAGGAACATACCCTAATTGTAAGGCAGGTTCGCTCTAGGCTCAAGGGCGAATCAGGAACGACTCACGGGCGAACGCGTTTGCGGTCCCGCGGAAAGGGGCTTGCTTCTTTGACGTTGGGTAACCCTAAAATCCGGGCCGTCAAGCGTTCGACGCCAATGGCAAAGCCCCCGTGGGGCGGACAACCGTATTGGTAGATCGAAGCATAGTCGGACATGCCTTCGCGGGTAAGGCCAAACTTGGGAAGAGCATCTAAAAACATTGCCAAGTCGTTGAGGCGGCGACCACCCGAGGTGATTTCTAGGCCCCTAAAGATTAAGTCGAAACTCAGGGTTTTGAGACCATCGGCGCTCGGGAAGGTGTAAAACGGCCGCTTTTTGCGAGGCCACCCGTTAATAAACACCGCATCGACCCCAAATTCGCGTTGTGCCCAGTCGCACAGAGCTCGCTCACCTTCGGGGGCAATTTCAAACACCTTTTTGCCGGTTTCTTTCGTGATGATTTCTTTGGCTTCTTCGTGGTCAACCACCGGGGCTTTCGCCATAGCTCCTGGTGCGGGTACACTGGCACCCCACAAGGCCAAGTCGGCTTGGTTGTGCGTTGCGACTTGGGTGAACACGTAGTCGAGGAGTCCGCGTTCAAAGTTCATGAGGTCTACTTCAGATTCAATAAAGGCCATTTCTACGTCAAACGAGACATACTCGTTCAAGTGGCGCGGGGTGTCATGCTTTTCGGCACGGTAGGCATGCGAAATCTCAAAGACGCGTTCCAACCCCGACGACACCATGACTTCTTTGTAAAACTGTGGAGACTGGGCCAAATAGACCTTGTTTTCGAAATATTCCACCGAGAACAAGTTCGTTCCGCCTTCGGTTCCGGTGCTAATCAGCTTCGA
>JAJXVP010000369.1 GCA_021782055.1 bacterium
AGGGAAAAGATTATTTCCGAAAATCCGGCGTCGATAATTAAGCGCGTCAGGGCTGGCGAAAAACCGCCCCAAAGCCTTTTACCGGACGAGCTTTCAAGGCTGAAGGATGCTCCAATCATGGGCGAGGATGGCTTCGGTGGGGAAGTGAAGCGAGCCTTCCTTTTCGCGTGTGAGACGGGGTTGAGGTATTCTGACCTTCGGGCGCTGACCTGGGCCAAAATAAGGGGGCGGCAGGTTGAGGCGACACAGGAAAAAACCGGGCGCGTGGTTTATGTTCCGCTGAATGATCGCGCCTGGGAGATAATTGACCGGGAAGGGGCCCGTGATAAAAGTGGTCGAGTATTCCCGCTTCTAGCCTCTAACACGGACCCTAACAGTTATTACGTCAAACCGTGGGGTGAATCGGCTGGAATCAAAGACCTTCACTTTCACGTTTCGCGGCATACGTTCGTCCGGTCCCTTCTGGACGCCGGGGTTGATCTACCTACCGTTCAGGCGCTTGCAGGGCATAAAAAAGTGGACGTGACAGCGCGTTATGGCAAGGCTTCGGACCAAAACAAGGCCGATGCAGTTAAAAGGCTAAACAAGCGTATAGTGAAAAACTGAAAAATATCTCAAAAAATCGTCTTAACCCTCTTGTAAACTCCAAGCGATTGGTGTATAGTTTTAATTGTCAGGGGGACGAAAGAAAGCCTGACAGCGCGAGGAGGCGCAGAGAAAATGACTTATTTAGCAACGGCGGAAAGCGTGGGCGAAGGTTGGGAATCATCAGAAATGGCCGCGAAAAGATGGAACGTTTTCATCGCACCAATTCTTCAGAGATTTGAGGCGGATAATGCCGTCAAAGATAGAGTATGGGGCCAGTTCTGTGAAGCGGGGGCCGGGGACTCTGACGACATCGCTGAAATCCTAGCTGACTCAATTATTGAGCGACTAGAAATGAACTACAGCTCAAAAATCGAGCTGGAAGAAAAGCTAGTTCAGGTGATCTGGAACGGTACCGACGCTCACGTTATTGCAAACGCTACAAACTCGGTTGTACCCGAATGGCCGGTACAAGATGATGAAGGGCATTGGCACAATGAATCATTTCCAGGGCAACGGGTAATTTTTCACCAAGGGAAAGTTTTTTTTGGCGAGCTTCTTGAAGAGGTTTCCGAAATTCCCGTCGATGACGACGGGGAAATGGTTGATGGGTATACCGTCGCCTATGGGCGGTTTTTCAAACTTTAGATCATAGCTGGCACCTAAGACGTGCCAGCCTCAAAGCCCAAAGGAGGGGCGGGAAGATGTGGGCTGAAATTACGTACACGGCAAAGATTGATGGGTATTCGACTATATCGGTTGATGTTAAGAGCGAACGCGCAGCTCTACAAATAGCTACTCGATTATGGGCCTATGGTTATGGCGATATTGTAGTCAACGTTAATGGCCACCGAAGGGTTCGTAGATTTTGGTCTAATTCCGTTAAATTTGGCCTTTATGGTCGGGACTTTGGCCTTTATGGTTGGGATAAATGAAGATAACAATTCCCGAAGGCGTGAGTTTTTTAGACCTTGATTTACGCCGGGCACCTGAAGGTCATGTTATTTTCCGATGGGAGCCCATCGAAGAAATTTGTAAGGCAAGCGGAATTGACATTGACGTATTTAAGAATGGGCATGAGGACAACGTGAGCGGATTATTGGTGACGTGGTACGCCGCTCACGTTGATGCAGGGGGAACGCCCGACGTGGTGGCTGAACAGTTAATTCAAGAGGTTTTAGAAGAGGATCGACAGGTCCACGAGAGAAGGAACTAGGGGGGTAAAAATTATGATTGACAAAAGAGAAGTGACGGTAACAGTAAACGGAATTGACTACACGGCCACAATGGGCCTTGAGCAACACCCAGGCTGGTTAAAGCCTAGTGTCGTTACAGATGATCGCGGCGTGTACTGGCAATCTAGCTCAGGTGAACTGAGCGACGATGAGTACAACACTATAGTGGAAATGCTGGCTCAAAAATACGAAGCGTCAACCGCAGCCGCCGCATTAGGTCGCCTTGGCGGGAAGGTGAAAAGCGAAGAAAAGGCAAGAACTGCAAGGGAAAACAAATTGAAAAGCTTGGCTGAAGGAAAGCCAAAAGGCGGTAGGCCAAGGAAACAAAACTGAGCAATGAGCCCCGAGTTATCGGGGCTTTTTTTAATTCAAAAAGGTTGAGCTTTTTAGCCTCCATGAAACAGTTTTTCCATTTCTGAGAATAGACTCATACACCCTACCAATATTTTTAGCATAGTATTGTTTATCAACAATAACTGAACCATCGCCTAAATTAGTTGTACAAGTAATAACGATACAATCAGGAAAAGAGAATTTATTAAACTTTATTGACCCGTATTCAGATGTAAAATTATCAATTTCATCTTCCAGTTTTATAGTCCATGACCTCCCCGGCTCATCTATAACAGGAAGAGGATTGTCATATGTTGTTGTACGTCCAATAATATTAACAAACCCTGTTTCAACAACAGGATAGCCTGGCCCATCGTATTCCTCATAAGCAGTGGTTGAGCCGTCTTCATATAATGTTAAAAAATCAACAGTAAATTCATCTCGAATACCAGTTAGTGTTAACTGACTAATCATTACAATTTGCTCAGGATGTTTGTTACTATCTTCAGAATACAAAAAATAATCCCACATGGCTCTTGACTTTACAGGAAAGTAACTTAAAAAATTCTGACTAAACAAAAGAGAAGGGAGAAGAACGAAAACCGCAAAAATTATTTTTTTCATAAAAGCCTCCGCGAAAAGGCTAACGCATGAAGATCAGTTTTTCAATGACCAAGGTTTAGACATGAAACGTCAATAATCTTTATATCGTTAAAGTTTAGAGTTTTTGGTAAAATTAGCGGGGGCTCTTTATGAGCCTAAACCGCTTTGCAGGTCGCGGGCAATTTGACGGT
>JAJXVP010000370.1 GCA_021782055.1 bacterium
AGGCCGCAGGCTTTGCCGTAGTTGGCATACACTTGTGGGTCAGCGACAAAACGGCGTTCCTGAAACAGCTCTTGTCGGATGGCCTGGTCAGAAACCCCTGCGGCACGGGCATCCTCTACAAAGTTCGTAAACAACGGGGGAAAGTTATACACCGACGAAAACGGCTCAGCTGCTACCCACTGAGCGAGGTTTTTGCGAAAGAGTTCCAAAACCGCTTGGGGACTAACGGCCGCCAGTTTGAGGTGAAGCTTGTCGGTTCGGGGCAAAAGCAAGCTCAAAAAGAGCTGCCCTTTGCTAGAGTAGGCCTGCGATGCCGGCTGAAACCCAGGCTTTTTGAGGGTGAGTTCCCCTGACCCTTGGGGAAAAAAAGTTGTAATCGGTGTGGCCCCGTACAGTTTACCCTGCCAAAAAACAGCGGCACCCGAGGGGGTAGAGGTTATGATCACCTTGGTACCGGGCGAGGAGATCCCCGGCCAAACGGCAACAGCAAAAATCAATGCTAAAACGATAACACCCAGGAGCACCGACAGCCAAAGGCGTGGCGGCATCCCCAGGAAAGGCTTGAGAGTTACGGAAATTTCTTCTTCCCGAGGGGGTTCTGGTGTGGTGGACTGCATGGAATGGCATTATAGAAATGACATTTTGTCTTGTCAATGAAAGGAAAAACATGGTACCCTCGCGCCGATGAGCACACAGCAAGAATCCAAAAAAGATTTTTTTGATAAGCTGGTCAGTGTCACCGAGTCGGTGCTGACCTGGAGGGCTCGCCGGCGGTTTCGGCGCCGTGAACGCCAAAAAAAGAAATCCTGGCTCGTTGATTGGATCGAAGCCTTTGTCTGGGCGGCCTGTGTTGTCCTGATAATCAATCAATACTTCTTTCAGGCGTACGAGATTCCCTCCGGTTCAATGGAGCGCACGCTTTTAGTGCACGACCGTATTTTCGTCAACAAGTTCATCTTTGGTCCCGAATTGCTCCCTGGCTTAGGAAAACTCCCCGGCTTGGCTCAACCCCAACGCGGTGACATCATTATTTTTGAGAACCCTGCTTACATTTCACCAGTTTCTGCCTGGGGTCCGGCCTGGGTCACTGCGTATGACGTGGCACAACGCCTCCTTTATATGATGACGCTCTCGCTTGTCGACATTGACCGCGACCCTGATGGCAAACCTAAAGCTCACTTTTTGGTCAAGCGGGCCGTGGGTTATGGGGGCGATGTTGTCCGCTTTATTGACGGAAACGCCTACTTCCGCCCCGAAGGTCTTTCTGGCTGGATGCCTGAACACGAACTGAAGAAATTGACCGGTTTGGTCTATGGCAACCACCGGGTCCCCCAAAATCTTCAAGATAAGTATTACCAAGCGCTTCCGGGCTACGCTCTGGCTCTAGCCCATCAAGATTTGGGCTTGCCGATGACCGACGCCGACAAGACGGCGGTTAAGACCTTTAATGGCGTTATGCAAACAGCCGAGTCGAGCCGTCAAGACTTTATCTATGACCCGTTTGCCCTTGACCAATTAAAGACCAAAATTGAGTTAGCCTACTACCCCAATATTCCTCAAGTGACCTCTGACTGGCAGAAGGATGAAAATGGTACCTATATCCCCAAGGGCTATTTGCTTCCTTTGGGCGATAACCGTGACAATTCTAAGGATGGGCGCTACTTTGGCCCCGTTCGTGCCAACAAGATTCTCGGTGAAGCGGCATTCCGTTACTGGCCCCTGTACCGCTTTGGGGAGATTCACTGATGGCTAATCGTTCAACCTTCAGCCACTACCGCTCGTATACTACCCAAAAACGCAATCGAAAAAGAATCCTCCGCATTATTCTTACGATTTTTTTGGTGTACTACGGCTACCTTCTTGTCAATGCGGAGTTTTTGCGTACGGTGTTATGGCAGTCGACCACGATGGAGCCCACCCTCAAAAGTGGCGATGCTGTCTTGGTCACCCCTCTGCCCTTAGGCACGAACAATTTGCCTTTCTTGCCGTTTGGACTGCCCGGATGGCGGGGGCCTGAGCGGGGCGAAATGGTCTTAGTGGTGCCTGCCTACCACACCCCGGCTTCACCTTGGCTTTCTGCCGCCGACGAACTCATTCGCTTTGTTACTCTTAACCAGGTGTCCCTCGAGAAAAATCTTAGTAAACCGTGGGATCAAGCCTACACCTTGCGTCGCGTGATCGCTCTGCCGGGCGATACGGTTCGCCTGGACAACTTTACCGCTTCGGTCAAACCGGCGGGAAAACCGTATTTTTTAAGCGAGTACGAGCTTTCACAGAAGATCTACAGTTTAAAAGATAGCTCTTTGCCCGATTCTTGGCGGCCCAGCTTTCCGTTGTCGGGAACTCAGACCGAAATAACTTTAGGCCGTGACGAGTACTTTGTTCTGGCCGACAACCGCTCGCAGGCCTCGGATTCACGAACCTGGGGTGTTGTCAAACGTAACGCCATCAAGGGAATTGCTCTTTTAAAGTATTGGCCTTTGAGTGATTTTGGGGGACTCTAGTCCAGGCTGCAGACCAGACAGCGAACCAGACAAGATTCTAGATGAGGCAAACATCGGCGCTGGTCTTTATATTCATGTTCCGTTTTGCCGCTCGAAGTGTGACTACTGTGCCTTTCCCTCTTCAACCATCTTTTCCCCCGAGCGGCGGGAAGCTTGGCAAGCGGCAGTTCTAGCGCAACTGGCTAAAGAACTGACTCAAGGGCAACTTCAAGAGCAGGCGGGCAGTTGGCCGTTGTTTACGACGCTGTACGTAGGGGGCGGTACCCCTTCGCTTCTTTCACCAGATGAGCTGGCCACCTTGCTCGTTGCAGTTAAACCCGTTCTTCAGCCTCAAGCCGAAATCACCCTCGAAGCGAACCCCGAATCGCTTTGTGAATCGTGGCTCAGGGTGGCTCAAGACCACGGAGTTTCGCGTCT
>JAJXVP010000371.1 GCA_021782055.1 bacterium
CATAATCCCGGCATTGTGAATGACGCCGTTGAGGCTGGGGTAATCGGCTACCACCGCTTTCGCCAGTGCTGAGCGGGAGTCTGTCTTTGTCATATCAACTGAGTAGGTTTTAAACCCTAAACGCTCTGCCTCTTTTAATTTCTCGGGGGAACGTCCCGCTACGAGCACCGTATTGCCCAGGTTTTTAAACTCCTGTGCCAAACCTAACCCAATCCCCGAGCCACCGCCTGTAATTAACAAAGTATTGCCTGAAATCTGCATTGATGTCCTCCTCCACCTAAAGTAACGCTAAAAAAAGCCCCCGACCAAACAGACTGGTTAAAGTTTTGTGAAGCAGCACAGGTCCTGCCGCCGTCTTTTACGTGCAACGTGCTCAGCAAACGCATCGCACTCGAAGGAGACCTCATGGACCTCAGCCACCCCCATGACAAGTTTTTTAAATCCTGGTTTGCGGAACCCCGACACCTGACAGATTTGCTAAAGGTCGTTTTGCCCCTAGCCTTGTGCTATCAGCTCAACTGGGCTACCCTCGCCATCCAAGACGGCACCTTTGTGGACGAAGAGCATAAGGAACACTTTTCTGATTTAGCGGCGACGGTGGAGATGTCAGTCAAAGGCAACTAGCAGACTCCGCCTTCGCCTAGTCGGTCCGTTGAGCTTTACTTCCTGATCGAGCACAAATCGTACAACGACCACGGTGCTCTTTTGCAACTGTTGCGCTACATGGTCAACACCTGGGCTCGTGACGCTCGCCAAGCTCCCCAAGCCAAACTAACTCCCATCGTGCCCCTTCTGTTCTATCATGGGGAAGCACCGACGATTGTCACCCAGTTTCCAGCTTTGTTCGCGGCAGAGTTACCTGAGTCGGTGCAGGCCTACTTACCTTCGTTTCGTTGCGAAGTGCTAAACCTAACCACTACAGATCTTCCAGGTTTGTCAGTCTCCCCCGAAACAGAAGCCGCTCTCTGGGCTATGAAATTCTCGCGGACCCAAGTAAAATTAGTGCTAGAAGGCTTCGATCGGCTGGTCAAAACCTTAGGGCATGCTTTTGTAAAAAGTCCTGACTTTAGGTCCCTCCAGCTGTATCTTGTGGCTAGCTCGACTCTCACAGTGAGCGAGTTGCTTGATTATGTTAACACCTGGATTACTGACTCTTTTTTAAAGGAGAAAATTATGACAACTGCGCAAGCATTAATTCAGGAAGGTGAAGCCCGTGGCCGTGAAGCTGGCATACGTGAAGGTGCGGCTCGCGGTCGAGAAGCAGAACGGCAATCTATGGCCAAAAAGCTTTTAGCCCTGGGGCTCAGCGTTGAGCAAATCGCTCAAACAACCGGGCTAAGTTCCGCTGAAATAAAAACCTTGAAACATTCGTGAAACATTCCTGAAGCAATTTTGGTCCTGCCACCGTCTTTTAGGTACACCGCGCCAGCCAAGTGCCCGTGCCTAAAGGAGTGCCCATGGACCTCAGTCACCCCCATGATACGTTTTTTAAGTCATGGTTCGCAGAACCTGGGCACCTAACCGACTTGTTGAAAGTAGTTTTGCCCCAAGCCTTGTGCGACCAGCTCGACTGGGCTACCCTCGCCGTCCAAGACGGCACCTACATCGACGAAGAGCATAAGGAACACTTTTCTGACTTAGCGGCGACGGTGGAGATGTCAGTCAAAGGCAACGAGCAGACCCCGCCTTCGCCCAAACAATCCGTTGAGCTTTACTTCCTAATCGAGCACAAATCGTACAACGACCACGGTGCTCTTTTGCAACTGTTGCGCTACATGGTCAACACCTGGGCCCGTGATGCTCGCCAAGCTCCCCAAGCCAAACTTACCCCCATAGTGCCCATTTTGTTTTATCATGGGGATTCGCCGAGGATTGTCACCCAGTTTCCCGCTTTGTTCCCAGCTTTGCCAGAGGCGATGCAGGCCTACTTACCTTCGTTTCGTTGCGAAGTGCTCAACTTAACTTCTACTGATCTTCCGGGGTTGGCAGTCGCCCCCGAGACGGAAGCCGCCCTTTGGGCTATGAAATTCTCGCGGACCCAAGTAAAATTGGTGCTAGAAGCCTTCGATCGGCTGGTCAAAACCCTGGGGCAGGCTTTTGTAAAAAGTCCTGACTTTAAGTCCCTCCAGCTGTATCTTGTGGCTAGCTCGACGCTCACAGTGAGCGAGTTGCTTGATTATGTTAACACCTGGATTACTGACTCTTTTTTAAAGGAGAAAATTATGACAACAGCGCAAGCATTAATTCGGGAAGGTGAAGTACGTGGTGAAGCCCGTGGTGAAGCACGGGGGCGTGAAGAAGCGAAGTACTCTATGGCCAAAAAGCTTTTAGCCCTGGGGCTCAGCGTTGAGCAAATCGCTCAAACAACCGGGCTAAGTTCCGCTGAAATAGAAACCTTGAAACATTCGTGAAACATTCCTGAAGCAATTTTGGTCCTGCCACCGTCTTTTAGGTACACCGCGCCAGCCAAGTGCCCGTGCCTAAAGGAGTGCCCATGGACCTCAGTCACCCCCATGACAAGTTTTTTAAATCCTGGTTTGCGGAACCCCGACACCTGACAGATTTGCTAAAGGTCGTTTTGCCCCTAGCCTTGTGCGATCAGCTCGACTGGGCTACCCTCAAAGTTCAGGACGGTACCTACATCGACGAAGAGCACAAAGAACACTTTTCTGATTTAGCGGCGACGGTGGAGATGTCAGTCAAAGGTAACGAGCAGACCCCGCCTTCGCCTAGTCGGTCCGTTGAGCTTTACTTCCTGATCGAGCACAAATCCTACAACGACCACGTCGCTCTTTTGCAACTGTTGCGCTACATGGTCAACACCTGGGCCCGTGATGCTCGCCAGAATCCCCAAGCCAAACTTACCCCCATAGTGCCCATTTTGTTTTATCATGGGGATTCGCCGAGGATTGTCACCC
>JAJXVP010000372.1 GCA_021782055.1 bacterium
AAATTCTCTTGTCAAGAAACTCAAGTGGACCAAAAAATGAGATTTCGTTATTTTTGAACCAAGATACTATACCGGCGTTAAGCAGAGCCTAAGATTCCCCTTGACGGGAGCTTTTTAGAACATCATTCTGAGTATCTATGGAATGGACGACGAGAAGGCTGTGCTACCCCGAGGGGGATGAGCGAGAAATAGATTTTGCCCCCCCCTTCAATGTTCTTTTGGATCTGAATGGTCAGGCACTGCCGTTGCCTCTTCGTTCAGAAAAGACCTTGGCGTACCGTGTGTATTCCGTCAGGAAAAAAGAAGGTCGTGGCGAGACAGTAATTCAGTATTTTCTAGAGCTTGTGCCAGCCTTTGAACTACGGGGCTTTGTAAGGTAGTTAAGGGATTCTTCGAAAGATTCTATAATCGATGAAGGGAAAAATATTGTTCTTTTTCTCAAGACTAGTCAGCCACTCCGTATCGACAGCATTAGAGGAAAGTGACTCATAAATGCGGTTGAAGTTAGAGATGTGCTCCTTCACGCGCTTTTCAGCATATCCCACCGTGGTCCCCATTTTTAAAATCAAAGGCCAGTCGGAGGCTTGTGCCAACAAGACTTCGCGGGCCGCTTGGTTAAGGGCTCGTTCCTTGCGGCCTTGAATATCCGGAAAACGTTCGACAAGTTCTGACATCCGTTTAACGATTTGGTGGGTATGCCGCAGAATCCAATCGTTCGCACCATCCACCCAAACTTCGGCATAACCGCCTGTGGCCCAGGAGCTAAAGGGAATTTCTGTCTTTTGAAACTCAGTTTCATCAAGAAGTACATCACCAGGAGTAACAAAACCTACTTCAGGACGGTTCACCGCTTCTCGAAACACGGCGTCAATCCATTGGGGACCTTCAAACCACCAGTGTCCAAAAAGTTCCGCATTAAAGGGTGCCGTCACCAAGGGAACCCGGTCAAATCCAACGTCGGACAATTGTTTTGCGTGTCTCAATCGGGCTTCTAAAAAGGCTTTCGCGTGTTCAACAACTTTTTGGGAGGCTACGTCTGGTTGGTAAGGCAACTTGTGATCCGTTGCCCCCGTCACAGAATGATATTTAAACCCGGTAGCAAACCGACCATTTGCCCCTTCCGTATACGCCTCTAGGTACTTTTCATCCAAATCAAAACCAATATCGCGGTAGAAATCCCGATAAACAGGGTCACTGGGATACCCTTTATCCCGCGACCAAACAGCATTCGTCGAAGTCATATCTCGAGGAAAGACCAACATCCCATTGGCTAAAGAAACAGGGGCAAAGACTCCACGAAGGGGAAAGTCTTTGCCTAAAAGCACGGCATGGGAAGCACTGAAGAAATATTCAATTTTATTTCGTTTCAAGAGGGTTTCTAGCCCAGGATAATAGGCACATTCCGGAATCCAAAATCCACGGGGTAACCGTGAGAAATTTCGTTGATAGGATTCTATGGCAACTTGAATCTGAGCCGTGATGGCCTCGGGGGAATCTTGATACAAGGGAAGAACCGCATGAGTGGCGGCGGTAGTTAAGATCTCCAAGTAGCCTTTTTTCTGAAAGTACGAAAATCCTCGTAAAATATTCCCTTGATAAACGTCTATAAAATCACCTTGGTTATGCTTGTACAAACGTCGGTACATTTGAGCGACTTTGTTCATCACAGGGTCGGCAGCAGTTCGGCTCAGCTCTTTCTCAGCAAGTTCTATTTGAAGTTCTAAATACCGCCGGTAGCGGTCCTTCAAAAGCGGGTCCGTCAGCATGGTTGTCAGTGTAGGTGAAAAGGACATGGTGAGACGAAACGGAACACCATCTTCTTCTAACTTATGAAAGACGCGTAATAAAGGCAGATAAGTTTCTGATAGGGCTTCAAATAACCAGCGTTCCTCTAAAAAAACGGGATATTCTGGATGCCTGACGAAAGGCAGGTGCGCATTCAAAATCAGGGCAATTTCCACATTTTTCATGCTTGTTCCTCAAAAACGGATTCATCCCAGTCACCAACCCTCTGAGGGATTCCGCTGGAAGCTTTTCCTTCTGTCACAGTTTCTTGATAAGGTTCACATAGTTTGAGCCCAGATAGTTCCAGCAAGCGTTTTTTTTGGGGATCCTCTGAGGCTTTTTCTAAATACGGTGGCTCGTCAAACGGGGCTTGTAAAGCTGTGGTACGAGATAAAAACCGCGTTTCTCGTTCAAACAAGGCATGCAGTTCTAATTGATACCAGCTTCCTGCCGTGGGGAGGTGAATGTAGCGTGTTCCTACCGCTTGGGAAAGAGGAATCAAAAAACTCGAGATCACGTCCCCGTCTTTTGCCTCTTTCTCAAGAACCTTGAGGCCAAAGCTACGAAACGAGATTTCTTTGGCCCAGCTTTCCTGAATGCTCTTACGGACTTCCCAAACTGCTAAAGCCCAAGTGGGGTCTCGCAAAAAGAGCAAAACCGTATCATCGTCGTAGGCTTCTAAGAGTTCTGGCAACACCGGTTCTGGCTCGACGCGGGTTAAATCTTCGGCATGAAGAGAAAACTTCGACTCTTCAATTTTAATGATCAGATTTTTAAGTTTTTCCCGTTCCCGCTGATCTTCTTCATAGGCCTCAAGCAACTCTTCAATCAGATCTTCTCGACTGGCCTCAGGGTCAAAATCCAGGTTCTCTTTTCGGGAAAGCTCAAGGAGGGCACTCAAGGGCAATCCTTCCAATCGGTCTCTGGTCATTTCCCCCCCTTCCTTTCAGGCTCACACTAAGAAAATTTTCTAAGGGGTGTCAAGTGGCCTAGGATTTGTCCTTTACAAGGCTAACTTTGAGAACGAAAATAAAGGAAATGAAGGAATTTGTTTTAGCTGGTCATTTTTATCTTCCCCCTGGTCTTGACCCTTGGACAGGGCTTCGTTCAGATCTTTCTTCCGAACGAAAAGG
>JAJXVP010000373.1 GCA_021782055.1 bacterium
TGAAAGACCAACGAGCCCGATTCGTCGAAGGAAAGATTGCTAAGCGCCACGTGTTGAAGTATAATAAACTCGATAGATTTCATACCAGGGGGAATCACCGTGAAGACGAAGGTCATCATGCTCGTCAGCGCTCTTGCGGTCTTTGGAATTTTGGGTTCCGATTTGGCGTTTGCCGAAAGTCCTGTCGATCAGCTTATAGCCGCCCGGAACTGGGATTTAGCCGATGCCTACTACCAAGTGGGCCAAAAGTTTGTTCATTTGGGCGATAAGGCACGGGGTGAAGAATTTATGGCCGCAGCAAAAGCGATTTATCCAGGTTATCGCCCGGGTTCACATGCCCCCGCCACCAAAGAACAGCTGACGTTGCCGCCGCCGGTGGCACCACTCAAAAGCGTTCCCGTTATCCCCGCCGTTGTGAAGCAAAACCTTCAGGGCGAAAAAATTGTGCGGTTTGAGTTTTCTCAGCTTCTGAGCGCCTACCTTGAAGGTGACCCTACGGCGCTCCCCTCCCTTCTTGACACAAACGTGATCGTAACTGGTCACGGCGGCCAACCCCTCACAGTGACAGCCGCCCAGGCTCAAACCCAAGCCCAGGATTTTTTGCAAAAGTATCCTCCGGTAGCGGTTTCGCCAGAACAAATGTTCCAGATGAAAACTTTGACGGTAACAGCCGTTCCCCAGTCAGAGGGGCCTTCGTACTTAGTCAGTGTCGATACTCAACCAAAGGCTGACCCCAGCTTAACGGCGATGCCCTTCTGGGGTCCTCGGTTGACCTTTTTATTCAGCCGTGTCGGCGACAATTGGAAACTTTCAGCCGTCGGAACTCCATAAGTGCGCTTAAATTTTCTCTGGCTTGTTCTTTTTGCAGGATTTGCTAGCGCGGGTTGGAGCCAAGAGGTTCTATCCCGCGCCTCGTTCCCCAACCAAGGCTTGGCGGTTCTCGAACGCTTTACTGGTCCCTGCAGGCTTGAAGTCACCCCCGATGTCGAAGCGAAGGCTCCTGACCCCATGGTGATTCGGTCTCAGGCCGAGTTTGAAAAGTTCGTAGCGTTGCTCCCCTCTCATGACATCGATAAAAATGGCCCGACAGGGCCGACACACAATCCCTTGGCACTCAACCCGCAAATTGATTGGTCTCACTTTATGCTCTTGGTTGTGTTCGACTCACAGACTTTGGTTTTTCCCCCCAACATTAGCCACGTTGTGACAAAGGACGGAAAACTTATGGCCTATGTTGAGTACCCCGACACTCGTGATTTAATTGAAGGAAAACCCATGAGCTACGGTGCCTATGGGGCCGCTCTGGTTGCACAAAGCCCCCTTCCGGTGCAATGGATCAATCCCGGCCCCCAAAATACGGTTCCCAAAAGGGTTTCGCCCATGATCCTCGATCTGGGCCCCGGAACAGAATGACAGGTGCTTTGAGAACGGCTCGTTGTTGGGCCGTTCTTTTTCTTGCGGTGGTAACCTCTAGGGCCTTTGGCGACGAGTTAACCCTTCCCCTACCAGCCCCCGATCGACCAGGGGGTGAGATCTTTGATACGACCAAGCAAAACCAGGAACGTCGAGTTCTTACGGGCTTCTTTTTGCCCGCAGAAGGGGCCCTCACTTCGCTTGCTCCTTTAACTGCGGCCTGGCGGAACGGTCAGCTTTTGGATTCGAGGGGGGGCCGTTGGTTAGGGCCAGTTCCACGGCATATAGTCCGGGTCGAACGTCCTGGCTTTTTACCGCTAGGTTTACGGCTGTTGCTGGTTTTGACCCCCGAGCGCAGTTTTATCGCCGAAATGCAAATTTTGTGGAAGGCGTGGAAGGATGGCACCTGGTCCGGACAAGTCATTCCCGGCACCATTCACGGTCGTAGTGCGACAAAAGCAGAGGCTACCCGCGTTATAACCCTTTTGATTGAGCAGGGTGGTACACCCATAGGACTTTGGGGCACAAAAGACTCGCAGGGAGTACGCCAAGTATCCTTGGTGCTTTATGAACTTCCCCAAAAACACCCAGCAAAGGCCAGCCCGTCTGATCAACCACCAGTTCCACAAGCCCCCGTGGCTCCTATGACTCCTCGTGTCCCTTTAGTCCGTTTAGGGGACTTTCGGTAGTTCCCGTAATTTTGTATAAAGAAAAGCGGAGGATCCCCATGACCATTCCCGTACGCCGTTGGAGCGACCTGACCCATGAAGAGCGCCACAGTCTTTTTCAACGCTCCGAACAGGATATTGCCGAGGTTGCCCCGACTGTTGAAGCGATCATTAAAGAAGTACGCGCCCGAGGAGACTCTGCTTTACGAGATTACGCTCGTCGTTTTGATGGCGCCGATTTAACCGGTCTGAGCCTGCGCGTGACGCCCGAAGAGTTTGCTCAGGCGGAACGCCTTTTACCCCAAGCTGTCAAAGAAGCCCTCCACTATGCGATTAAAAACATCCAGACCTACCACCAGGGTCAAAAACCTGTGGGAATGACCTGGGTCGAAGTGCGTCCTGGCCTTATGGCAGGTGAGCGCCCGTCCCCTATCGAATCGGTGGGGATGTATGTCCCCCGAGGCCGGGGGAGCTTTCCTTCGATGGTTTATATGCAGGCCGTTCCTGCGGCCCTGGCGGGAGTGGAGCGAATCGTGATGGTTTCACCGCCGTTGTCCGATGGCTCGATTGATCCTGCTTGCCTATATGCCGCGCAATTGTGCGGCGTCCATGAATTTTACAAAGTTGGCGGGGCCCAAGCCATCGCCGCTTTGGCCTGGGGTACCGAAACCTTGGCTCCTGTCGTCAAAATTACCGGGCCCGGCAGTCGTTATGTCGCCGCCGCTAAACGCCTGGTCTCGGACAAAGTCGATATTGGCCTCCCGGCCGGGCCCTCAGAAGCCGCCGTCCTCGCAGATGACACCGCGCTCCCCTGGAAGCTTGCCTTGGACTTGA
>JAJXVP010000374.1 GCA_021782055.1 bacterium
GGGTTCGGTATTCCACGGTTCAGAACTGGTCCAATAACATGTATAACCTTGTCACCAAACGAGCCTTTGCCTATGAGAATGCCACGATGGAGTGGGTGGACGGCAATATCGGTTCCAAGGTGACGATGAAGTATCCCGCCGTATTTTTGATGGGGGAAGGTGCCCATGGAGAAGTTCTTTCCATTGCTTTTGCCAACAAAGGTCAAGAGCAGGATACAGGGGCCAAAATTCTGCATTTTGCTTCAAATACCTCGAGTGTTGTCACGGCTAAGTCGATTTCTCGTTCGGGGGGCATTTCGAGTTATCGAGGCCTGATCAAAGCGGGACCTGGCCTGAAAAATATTCGTTCCAAGGTCGAGTGTGATGCCCTGTTGTTGGACGAAACCGCCAAAACGAACACCTACCCGGTCATGGATATTCAAACTGACGATGTCAGTATGGAACATGAAGCCAAAGTCTCGAAAATCAGTGAAGATCAACTTCTCTATCTGATGAGCCGTGGTATCAGCGAGGAAGAAGCGGGTTCCATGATCGTCAACGGGTTTATCGACCCCTTAGTGAAACAGCTTCCGATGGAATACGCCATTGAACTCAACCGTCTGATTGAGTTGGAGATGGAAGGCTCGGTCGGCTGATCGCTGCGAGGAAGTTTCAAGAATTAAGCAAGGAACAACACAAGTGAGTTTGAATATCCCAGCGTTTACTGGTTGGCCAAATGAACCAGAATGGATGAAAGCTTTTCGGGCGAGGGCCCGTGCTGAGGTGGCAGATTTGCCCTGGCCGCATCGTCGTGTTGAAGAATGGCACAGAACCGATGTCTCGGGTTTTGAATTAGAAAACCGGTTACCTCTGCCAGCTGTTCAAGAACAACAGAAGCTTGGTGCTCCACGAGAAGGCTTCTCAGGTTACTTAAAAGTTCAAGGGGAGACTGTGACCACTTGGCTGTCACCCGCACTGACAAGTCAAGGCGTTCAGCTGTTGCCTCTTCGAGAGGCCGTGCTGGGTAAGGGATTAGCCAATCCAACTGCCTTAGAGACCATTTTTGCGGATATGCTGAGAAATCTGAATAACAAAGTTCTTCCACTTCACGCGGCCTTGATGGACTCGGGTGTTTTTCTTTCTGTGCCGGCAAAGGCTGTTGTGGATCAGCCCCTTTTAATTGAACTGGTGGAAACTAAAGCAGATAGCCTCAGCTCGCCTCATGTGGTGATTAATGCAGGTCGCGCCAGCCAGTTTCAAGTGGTGCTAAGACGAAATAGTTTAGATACGCCCCTCACGGTTAACTCTGGCATGCAAGTTCTTTTGGACGAAGGGGCCGTGGTATCGATTGTGGATGTCCAAGAATATGGAACACAAACAGCTTGGGTAGATCATTCGTCGGTACGCTTGGCCCGAGATGCCCAGTTATTTCATTGGTCGGCACAATTAGGTGCTCGTCTGGTGAAAACCGACTTGGCCTTGAACTTAGAAGGGGAAGGGGCTTCTCTAAAAACCCATGGTCTGTATTTTGCCGTACAAGATCAACATAAAGACCTTCGCGTTGTGCAAAATCATAGGGCTCCGAATACTGCAAGCTATGCCTTGTACAAAGGCGCTGTACGTGACCGTTCGCGTACAGTATTTCAGGGACTCATTGATGTTGCACCACAGGCGCCGCGCACCGATGCCTATCTTTCCAATAAGAACTTAGTTTTAACCGATGGTGCCCGCGCAGATAGTTTGCCACAGTTAAAGATCGACACCAATGATGTGAAATGTTCTCATGGTTCCACAACGGGAAAAGTGAATGAAGATGAGGTGTTTTATCTCATGTCGCGAGGCTTTTCTCGGGCAGAAGCCCGCTTGCTCATCGCCGAAGGATTATTTGCAGAATTGATCGCGGAAGCGCCTGAGTTTTTGCGGCAAGACATTGAAAACTATGTTGCCCAATCCTTGGGAGCTCCGTGATGGCCACAACACCTGACGACACCAAAGCTCGTCAACTTCGTCAAGATTTTCCCATTTTGGATCGACCTTTGACCTTTGGGGGCAAAGCGAGAAAGTTGGTTTATCTTGATAACGCTGCCACAACCCAAAAACCGGTGTCGGTGTTGGACGCTATGCGGGCTTATTATGAAACTGCAAATGCCAACGTCCATCGTGCCATTCATGGGTTAGGTGAAGAAGCCACTCGGCTCTATGAAGCGGCTCGAGAACGTACCGTTCGTTTTATTCAGGCTCGGTCTTCTGAAGAAGTCATTTTTACTCGGGGTACCACAGAATCCATCAACCTTGTGGCCTCTTCTTTTACACAGAATTTGAAAGCCGGTGATGAAATCCTTTTGAGTGAAATGGAGCACCATGCCAACTTAGTGCCGTGGCAGATGGCCGCTCAGCAACGTGGGTTGCGTCTAAAATTCATTCCTTTTGATGCTCAAGGAGAATTAGAACTTACCCAATTACCTAAATTATGGTCAGAACGTATTCGTTTGGTGGCTGTAACGCATGTATCCAACGTCTTGGGGACAATCAATCCTGTTGCCGAGATCATTCAGTTTGCTCACGAACGCGGTGTTCCCGTCTTAGTAGATGGGGCTCAGGCCGCTCCCCATCTCCCCCTAAATGTCCAAACCTTAGACGCTGATTTTTACGCCTTCTCAGGTCATAAAATGCTAGGTCCAACGGGAATCGGCGTTTTGTATGGTAAAAAAGACCTTCTTGAAGCACTTCCGCCTTTTGCCGGTGGGGGGGAAATGATTCGATCTGTCACCCTAGAAGGATTTGAACCGAATGTTTTACCGTATAAGTTTGAAGCTGGCACTCCTCACATGGAAGGCGCTATAGGACTTGCGGCGGCCATGGACTATCTGGATGCTGCCAATTTGTCGTGGGTACATAGCTACGAACAGGAATTGACTCAATAC
>JAJXVP010000375.1 GCA_021782055.1 bacterium
TCCCGGAAGGGTCTCGCACCAGTCGTGGCAAGCACGTTCACTCGCTTTTGCAAATGGAAGAAGGGGAAACGATTAAAGCGATTGTTCCTCTCGAGAAGTTTGACGAGGACCATTTTGTCGTGATGACTACCAAGCGGGGCCAGGTGATTCGGATCAATACATGGGAATTTCGCAACGCGAAAACCAAGGGCATTAACGGTGTAACGCTCAAAGACGGCGACGCCCTCGTCAACGCGACGCTTACTAATGGGCAAAACGATCTCATGCTGTTAACGCGTAACGGCTACGGCCTGCGGTACTCTGAAAACCTTATCCGTGCCACGGGACGGAACTCGCAAGGGGTAATTGGCATCGCTCTTCGTGAAGATAATGACGAGGTAGTGTCCATTCTTGCTGTTCATGAGGACGAACAAGTTCTTATGATCTCAGAGAAAGGTTTTGGCAAGCGCCTTGATTATTCCACACTGAATCCCCACGGGCGCGGCACGATGGGGCAGATCTGCTACAAAGACAACGAAAAGACAGGCAAGCTTATCGGTGCTATAGCGGCGAGCCCGGACTTTGATATTGTCTGCATCACATCAGCAGGAAAAACCCTCAAGTGCAACACCCAAGAAGTTTCCCAACAGGGTCGGGCGTCCATGGGTGTGCGAGTTCTGGATATCGATGAAACGGATTCGGTAGTCGGGATTGCCCGCGCGCTTAAAGAAAATGATACGTATGATGTTTCACGTGAAACAAACTAAAGTTTAAAACGCGTTCGGAACTCTGAAACGGCCGCCTGGTAGTCTAACTCCAGAGCGGCCTTTTCTTTTTCGGACAAAAAGCTCCCCCGGATTGCGGTGAGGTTAATACGGATCAAGTCGTCAAGGGTTAAGTCAAAGTAGCGAATGGCAAGTAGATAGTCGTCAGTCAGGTCTGTGTTTTGGATATGCGGATCGTCCGAGTTGAGAGTAACAGGGACGCCCTCGTGAAAGAGGCGGCCAAAGGGGTGGTTGGAGGTGTCCTTCCAAGATCCTGTTTGTCGATTAGAGGTCAGACATTGTTCCAAAAGGATGTTCTTGTCTTTAAGGTAGGTTTGAAGCTCTGCGTCTTGAATCGCAGACGTGCCGTGCCCAATGCGAGCGGCATTGAGTAACCGAATCGCATCCCAGATCTGTTGGGCCGGGCTCACTTCCCCAGCATGGATGGTGGCCTTAAAGCCATCTTGGTGAATCAGGTTAAAAAGTCGCTGAAAGTCTTGGGGCGGATAGTTTGTTTCATCACCGGCGAGGTCGTAGCCACAAATCTCGGGCGAAACACCTTTGACCTGTTGGTACATCGCAATTAAGTCGTCTTCGGTCTGCTTGCCTCGGTTTAGGGTGATAAGGAATTTCAGGCGAAGATCATCCTCGACAGCGGCTTGCAAGGCAGAGTGAATAACCACCTTGCTGACCTCGGCACGATTAAAATTGTTAAATGCGCCGTAATGTTCAGGATTGAAGCGTAGCTCCATGTAAAAGATGGCGTCTTGGCGAAAAGTCTTAACAGCATGGTAGGTGATTTCTGCAATATCACTAAGACTGCGGTACCAATCGTTTTTGAACTTGCTCAAAAACAACAAAAAATCTGGCTGGCCATTGGCGGGGAACTGGTTTTCTTCGCGAAACGCTTTAAGGGTCGAAGGAACAGCTAAGCCATTTCGCTTGGCAATGTCGTAGAGTTTGTCCAAGGGGTATGTGCCCTCTAAATGCCGGTGCAGCTCTACCTTAGGAAAATTCCGTAAAACCTCTTTGTTCAACAGCCTGTCGTTCGCCATCCTTGGGTCCCTCTAGAAATTCTTCGGCAAGTAGAGCTTCAAACTAAAGATTCTTTTCGTTATACTCGGCCTATGGGAAAAATCCTTGTGTTTGCCAACCAAAAGGGCGGGGTGGGAAAAACCACTACCGCCGCCACCTTGGGCGCGTACTTAGCCCAACATCAAAAGAAGGTTTTGCTGGTCGACTTTGACCCGCAAGGGAACTTAACAAGTTCGGTGGGGGCCGACAAGACCCTGCCGGGTATTTACGAGGTCATCACTGGGGTCAAACCGCTCATCGACTGTGTTCAGAAGACGGGCGAAGCCAATCTCTTTGTCTTGGGGAGCAATATCAACCTTTCGGGCGCGGGCGTCGAGTTGATTGGCGAAAAGGACCGTGAATCTTTTTTGAAAAACGCCTTGGCTCCGGTGAAAGAATTGTATGACTATATATTTATCGATAGTCCACCCTCACTGGATCTAATCACGATCAATGGTTTAGTCGCGGCCGATGGAGTTTTTATTCCCCTGCAGTGTGAATACTTCGCCATGGAAGGACTTTCTCAACTGGTAAAAACCATACAGGCGGTCCAAAAGGGGCTTAATCGGAGTCTCGAAATTGCGGGAATCATCCTGACCATGTATGACTCACGGACCAACCTTGCCCAAGACGTCGCTCGTGAAGCCGTCAAGTATTTTAAAGACAAGGTGTTTCGTACGATTATTCCGCGTAACGTCCACCTGGGCGAAGCGCCTTCGCACGGTTTGACGATAAACCGTTATCGACCAGGTTCCCCCGGGGCCAAAGCGTACGAGAAGCTGGCCGAGGAGGTCTTACAGCGTGTCTAAAGGTCTAGGAAAAGGTTTCGGCGCCCTTTTGCCCGAAGAAAGTGAAACTTCCGCCGAAGGTGTCTTGCTGGCGCCTTTAACAGCGCTTCAGACTAACCCCGACCAGCCTCGCAAAGAGTTTGCTCAGGCCGCGCTAGAAGAGTTGGCTGCTTCGATCAAAGAAAAGGGCATCCTTCAACCGATTTTGGTCGAACCCTTAGGTTCTGGCTACCGGATTGTAGCGGGGGAACGACGTTATCGTGCCGCCAAGATGGCCGGGTTAACCGAAGTGCCGG
>JAJXVP010000376.1 GCA_021782055.1 bacterium
GATGCTGGAACCCACGGGAAACATTGGGAAAAACTACCGACGCCAGGATGAAATCGGCACACCCTACTGCGTTACTGTCGATTATCAGACTAAGGATGACCAAACAGTTACCATTCGCTATCGGGACAGTATGAAACAAGAGCGAATTAAAATTGCTGACCTCGTCAGCTTTATTCGTAATAACATAAAGAATTATCGTCGCGGTCAATAAGACTTCTCGAAAAGACAATTCCAAAAACCGGAGGTTAACCCTCCGGTTTTTTTTTGCATGAAAAAAAACTTGCCAGCTTAACGAGGTGGGTGTATAAGAAATTTAGTAGGGAAATTAACGTGTGCACCTTAGGTAATTATAACTAAGAAAAAATGGCACACGGAATAAAAGGAAAGGCTTATGAAAATGATCCTGGGGCTGATTGCCCTTGTTGCTTTGGCCGTCGGTTGCAGTAGTCCAACCGCCTTAGTGTCTAGCAGTAGTTCAAGCACTGCCAATCGTGCAGTCATGTCGAACATGACAACGTTCTCAGGTGACGGTGTTGTTTTGGACATGTGGCAGTGGTCGTTCTCGGCGATTCAGAATGTTTTGCCGCAAGTGGCTGCAGATGGATATTCTGCCATTCAAGTTTCGCCGGTTCAGGGGACCAAGAATAATACCTCCTTGGCCAATGGGTTTGCCTGGTACTTGTTCTACCAGCCCGTTAACCTGAAAGTTGGCAACGCTCAATTGGGCTCAGAAACAGATTTTCAGAATTTGTGCGCTGCGGCTAAGTCGTACGGTATCAAAATCATTGTGGATGCGGTGTTGAATCAAGTCGCCGACGATGGTACCTCGGGACAATTTGACCCTGCGGTAGACCCCAGCATTGCTAACTACTCCTACTTTCATAACTTAGGCACCGTTCAAAACTGGCAGAACCGCTATGATGAAACCCAGCAAAACTTGGGCAACGGTCCTGACTGGGATACCCAAAGCAGTACCGTCCAGCAAATGCAGTTGGCTTTCTTAAATCAGTGCGTGGCTGATGGGGCTGGTGGTTTCCGTTTTGACGCCGCCAAGAGCATTGAAACCAACGTCGGTATCGATGCTGGGCAATCTTATGCCGGGAATTGGTGGGAAACCATGATGAATGGCATTAGCGGATCTTCGAATTTGTTTATGTACGGTGAAGTTCTTCAAGACGTGAATGACAACGCCCAAGGTTATCAGCAATTTGTCCGTACCACCAACGTCAATTACCTCAGTCAGGTTTCTTCCGCAATTGATTCCCAAAACTTGTCCACGGGCAACCTCATGAACTTTACCCATGCGGTTTCAGGAAATACCTACAACGATAATCCTTCGAAGATTGTGACTTATATCGAAGACTGGGATAACTACGAAGGGTCGGTCGGGGTCAATACTTCGTCCTTCTCGTACAACAAACGCCTTTTGGCCAACGCCATCATGGCCAGCCGTGCCGGTGCTGTGGATATCGTTTTTGCCCGCCCCAATGAAAACTTGTGGAGTGACCCCGTGCTGAAGGCTGTCATTAACTTTAAAAATGCCGCCGCCGGTCAAGGCGAATACCTTCGCAACCCTTCCAACGATAATGCCGTTTTGATTGTCGAACGCGGAACCCTGGGGGCTACGCTCATCAATGCCGGTGGTTCAGCTTATATTACCTCCGCTACAGCTCTTCCCAACGGCACCTATACAGATCAAGGTCCCTCGGGAGCTGTCTTTACGGTATCGAACGGAACTCTGACGGGAACTATGCCCGGGACAACAGCGGTTGTCCTGGAAGCCTCACCGTCTCCTTCACCCACACCGACCCCCACCCCAACCCCGACACCCTCTGGTTACACCTCAAACTACAGCACCATGTACCTGCGGGGAACCATGAACTCGTGGGGAACCACTGCCATGACCTTGGTGGCCAATCACGTATGGCAAGCTCAAGTCAGCTTAGCGGCTTCTACAGCCTACCAGTACAAATACGATGCTACAGGTACTTGGGCTTCTACTAGCAACTGGGGAACTTCGTCCACAGCCGGAACTGCTGCCGTTGCTGGGGGCAACATCGGCTATACCACGGGAGCCGCAGGAACTTATACCTTCCAGTTTAACGATAGCACCCTAGCGTATAGTGTTTCGACTTCGGCAGTTACCCCTACCGCCAGTACACCTACCTTTAGCGTTGCCGCCGGAAGTGTAGCCAGCGGGACTTCGGTCACGATCAGCACTTCGACCTCTGGAGCCACCATCTATTACACCACCGACGGCTCGACCCCGACGACGGCCAGCACCAGTGGCACTGCTGGTTCTTCTTCCGCAACCGTCTCGGTGAGTGCTTCTGAAACCGTAAAAGCGATTGCGGTGGAGTCCGGGTATAACACCAGCTCTGTGGCCAGTGCGTCGTACACAGTTTCGACCAGCAGTGGCACCCTGACCATTGTCTTTATCGACAATGGCTCGTCCCAAAATGTCACCTTCCCTGGTGATGCGAATAACTGGAGCTTGACCGCGAATACCTTGTCGGCATCGCCCAATTCCACGTCCACCATCACCATCGCGAATGGAGTTACGGCCACCACGATCGCCCGAGGGAACAATGCCAGCACGCTAGAATTGCAAGTGTGCAATACGTCTTCGGGCTGGAACGGAGCCTGGGGTTTTGGATCGTGGAGCAAGTCGAGCAACATAAGCTTTAGCAACTCGACGAACACCCAGATCAGTATTCCCTGTACTGCAGGACAGAACGTGACTTTGACCATCAACGTCAGCACAACCACTCTGAGCGCTACCGTTCAGTAAGACCGAGTTGACTACGAATTGAGCTAGAGTTTTCCAGGTCTTTACGGGCCTGGAAAACTATTTTTTGAGGTATACATGAGTTTTAATGGTTTTTCTTTAGCCGCGCTTG
>JAJXVP010000377.1 GCA_021782055.1 bacterium
GCGACCCTGCTCGCGTGCCTGGTGGTCAACCGAAGTAAGCGGCGGGTTGCCGTAATCCAGCCACGAGAGGTTATCATACCCCACCACGGAAATTTCCTCGGGAACACTGATGCCGGCCTGACGTAAGGCGGCCAAGCAACCCAAAGCTACCCGGTCGGAAATGGCAATGAAGGCCGTGGGACGGGGCCCCTGAAGTCCCAGAACGCGGAGTGTCGCGGCATAGCCGCCTTCAAACGTATAGTTAGCGTCGGCCACCCAGGCTTCGGACCATAGAGGGTCCAACTGACTGACCTTTTCGCGGTAGACGGCTTCGCGGAGGCTGGCGGAGTTGCTAGGTTGCGTGTTACCGCTTAAAAAAGCAATTCGGCGGTGACCAAGGGCCAAAAGGTGATCGAGCGCTAAACTGCCGCCCCGCCGGTCATCGGTGCATAGGCTGTCGCAGGGCCAGTCGGGCCGGTAGCGTTGAAACAGCATAAGGGGAATGTGGCACGAAGAAACAAAGCTTTCGAGCGAAGCGTCTTCTTGCACCGAAAGCAAAATTAACCCTTCGACGCCGCGCCGCGTAAAGTCTTCAAGAATTCGCAATTCTTTGTCTTTTTTTCGCTCGGTGAACGAAAAAAGTACCCCAAAATCCTTTTCGAAGGCTACTTCTTCGACCCCCGCCATCACTTCGGCAAAAAAAGGGTTGGTCACGGTGTCACCGAGCACCCCTAGGGTTCGGGTGGAGCGGGTTCTCAGGCCCCGGGCTAGGGTGCTAGGGACAAAATGCAGGGTCTCGATGGCCTTATGAACCCGAGCCTCGGTAGAGGCACCGACCTTTCGGGTGCGGTTGATAACGTGCGAAACCGTGGTACTAGAAACACCGGCGAGCCGGGCGACATCGTGAATGGTAGCGATAACAGACCTCCCTCTAGCTTAGTCTTAGTTTAAGTGAGATGACAAAAGTTGTCCAAGAGGGTTTTTCGGTGCTTGAGCCCCGGGCTGTGTGGCTGTATGCTTATTTTTATGAATGATTCATCCTCGCCTGTTCAAAATGACGAAGGCAAAAAGGTCTTTTTTTTGTACCCGGCTAGTGTCATCCAAAATGAGATGGTTCTTGAGATTGTTCACGCCGAGTATGCCGTGTACCTTTTGAGTGATCACGCTAAGGTCCCCCGGCTGATGGCCCGCTACCCGGATTCTATTCTGTTCATCAACCTGGATGAAGGGATGAAGGAGCCCGAGTGGGAGGTCTTTATCCGGAACCTTCAAAAGGATCCCGAGACTGCGGCCGTGCGGATCGGCATCCTGACCTACAACAACAACCCCGAGTTGGCCCAGAAGTACCTGATGGACCTGTCAGTGCCCTGCGGTTTTATCAAGTTATCGTTGGGGCTAAAAAAAAGCACCGAAATTTTACTTAAAGCTCTTGAGGCCAATGAAGCACGGGGGCGTCGTCGTTACCTGCGGGTGGCTTGCCAAGATAATGCCACGTTCAATGTGGTGGTTGGGGACAAAACCCGTGCGGGACGAATTGTGGACATCAGCTCGGTGGGGATGGCCTGCGTGTTCGAAACCTCGGTCGCAATTCCGGCGCGAACCAAGCTCGTGGACATTCAGCTCAAACTGAAAGGCGTTCTTGCCAAGGTTTCGGCGGTGGTCTTTGGAACTAGACCAGTCGAAGGCGGGTTAATGTACGTCCTGCTGTTTGACCTGGCTCCATCGGGCGATACAAAACAAAAAATTCGCGTCTACATCCAGCAGAACCTGCAGGCTTCAATGGAAGCCGAAATTAAGACGCTTCCGTAAGGGGAGGGGGGGATTTATGAAAGCGTTCGCTGTCTTGGTGGCCCTGGCTGGACTTACAACTGGCCTGCAGGCCCAAACCGTCGCGAAACTGCCGGTAACAAGAGTCGTCCTGTATACCAGCGGTGTCGAATACGTTGAACGTGCGGGCTCGGTCAAGGCTCCTGCCGCTTTGTCGTTGAACCTCGATAAGGGGCAACTCAATGACCTGTTAAAATCGTTAACGATCAGCGGTGCCCCTGGGGCAGAGGTTTCGTTTCCGGTTCAAGAACCCCTGGCCCATGCGTTGGCCGGGTATACTCCTGATTTGAGTGCTGGGGGCGGCCTTGCTTCACTGTTGCCGCAGTTGCGGGGCTTAGCGGTGAGTGTGAAGGCGCCTAACCCGGTTACGGGGCGGCTGGTCGGGGTTGATACCGAAACGATTGAATCTGCCCTAGGCCGTCGGCAAGAGGAGCTAGTGACCTTAGACACGGCAGACGGGTTAAAACGCTTTCCTCTAAGGTCGATAGCTTCGTTTCAACTCGAGGATGCGTCGGTACGTCGCCAGCTGGCACAGGCCTTAGAACGCCTGGCCGCTGGTAAGGACGCTCGGCACCAACTTGTCAAGATTCTCTTCCCTGGCAAGGGTGTTCTTAACGTCAAACTCGGGTATGAGGATGAAGCCCCTGTCTGGCGAACGTCCTACCGGCTTTTGCTGGGGCCTCGTCCCAGCTTGCAAGGCTGGGCGGTGGTCGAGAACACTAGCGAGGCCGACTGGCAGCAAATTCACCTCTCGCTGGTGGCTGGCTCCCCCTTGTCGTTTGTCGATGACCTAGCAACCCCCCGCTGGGTTAGGCCAGTACCAGAGCCTTCCCGTTTGGCCCCCCTGGCTCTGATGAAAGCTGTGGGTCCTCAACCTCTTGAGCCCCAACCGGTTGCCATGGGGCCACTATTCAGGTTTGACCTAAGCCAGCCAGTGAGCTTAGCCCAGCACGACAGTGCGTTGTTTGAACTGTTTCAGACCCCCCTCACCTTGACCCGTGTGAGCGTGTGTCCGCCCCAGGGGGGCGTGCTTTCGGGCGTTAGGCTTGTCAATGGCAAACTGCCTTTGCCAGAAGGACCGGTAACCGT
>JAJXVP010000378.1 GCA_021782055.1 bacterium
CCGTTCCCTTGACGATTAAGAGCTTCAGCTGCTTTTTCATAAAAGTCCATCACCGTCATGCGATTGGCGATTCCTGTTAAATGATCGGTTTGCATCAGTTCGAGAATCTCGGCATTTTTCTGTTCCAGTTCGCGGTTCAGGCGAGACAATTCTGTCGAAAAATCGATGAAGGCCTGGGTGTTGGCGATTTCTTCTGTTAACTCAAAGAAGGTCCAAACTAAATGCGTTTCGTTTTTGGCTTTCGTTAAGGGAGCGACATTTCGGTAACAGCGAATTTGCCGGCCCTGAGGTTCATTCAGGACTAAAACTTCCCCTTTGGGGTGAGGATTCGGCACCGATTCTGGATTCAGGTCTTCATTTACGGGTGTGGTCAAAGCTTGCCAATGCTCTGGTGCGAGGTGAGCTAAAGGAACACCAAAAAGTTTTTCTGCAAACGAGTTGGCAAAGGTTACACGCCCCTCGGCGTTGGTCAGCACAATACCTTGTTCCATACCATCGACGATCTTGCGAAAGACTTCAATTTGACCAGCGTACTCACGAATCTTTGCCTGTGCGGCCGTGATTTCGGCCATATAGTCAATCATTCCTTGACGATCATCCTGCACGCTAGTGAAGTCAGACACAAGCCAGAGCCAAAGCTCCGTTTTTTGCTTTTTTCCCCGAAGAAAAACACGAAGTTCTTGTCCTTCACCACCCCGGAGAATTTCTTCAAGGTAGATTTCAGGACTGGCTCCTTGTAGAAGGCATGACCAATCTTCTTCATGATAAGGAAAAAGTTGTGAAAAATGGATTTTCGAGGAAGCGGGGGTCGTTAAGTTCAAAGAGAAATCGGTTTGTGCCGCCGTATTGGCCTGAAGAAGATTTCCCTTCGAATCTGTGACAAAGGCATAACCTGGCAAGTCATCTAAGTGAGTGGAAAACAAGTTTTCATTGGTACTCATGTTTTTAGTATAAACGTGAATGCACAAGAGTTCCAGAAGTAAACCTGACTTGCAGATTCCTTCGCGCGGGTCTAGACTTGAAGTATGCCCGAAATCGGCCCATTCAGCGCTATAGAATACTTTTCTGCAGTATTTCTTGCCAGTCCCGATCATATTACTGTGTCCCGGTACAAAGACGGGACCTACCTTATGGTGAATGAGGCCTTTCTACGGTCTAGCGGGTATAGCTTGGACGAAGTTCTTGGAAAAACCTCGCAAGAATTGGGGCTGTGGGTAGAAGAAGGGGGACGCCGTCACTTTATTGAGGCCTTAAAAGCTCAGGGCAAAGCGATACTCCATCCAGTTCGTTTTCGTATCAAAAATCAAGAAATTCGACTTTTTCAATTGGCGGCAGCCGTTACTCGGATTTCGGGCGAAGATTGTATTGTATCCATTTCGCGCGATATCACCGAAGAACAGCATTTAAAGGAGAGTTTGGAAAAATCCAAGTTCCTCCTTGAACGTGCCGAAGAATTGGCAAGTATTGGCAGTTGGGAATTTGATTACAAGACTGGCCTTGTTACGGCCTCGGCAGGGGCTTCCCGAGTTTATGGGGTGGACCCTACTGACTTTACCGTTGCAAAAATGGAATCGGTGCCCTTGCCGGAGTATCGACCCTTGCTCGATAAGGCCCGCGATGAACTCAGGACCCAGGGTATCCCTTACGATATCGAGTTCGAAATACAACGGCCTTCAGATGGGCAACGACGAGTCATTCACTCCTTGGCACAATTTGATCACGAGCATCAAATCATGTATGGAGTCATTCGAGATATTACCGAAGAAAAGGCCGCTCAGAAGAAGTCTCAAGAGTTTCAGCTAGAACTTGAAAAAGAACTTAACTTTGCCGAAAAATTGGCGACGTTGGGTCAGCTTTCGGCTAGTCTAGCCCACGAAGTGAATACTCCGTTAAGTGCTATCGTCTCAGCCACAGGTCTTTTAACTCGTTTTTTTAATCAAGAGTATTTTAACATCTTAGACTACTATGCGGGGTTAGCACCGGCTCAACGAGAGACATACCGACTGTTATGGCAAAAAGGTCTTGAAGGCGAAATTCAAAATGCTAGCAGGGTGCATCGACGGCGGCGTTTATTCGAAATGATCCCAGGAGAGGTTGAGAAAAACTCTGCCGTGGTAGAAGCTCTTTTGGATTATGACTTAGATCATATCTCCCAAGAAGCTCTGCAGGGTGGACTTGAGGTATCCCTGATTGCCTCTGTTGGCGAAGGTCTGTCTTCTGCACGAATGGCCCAGGTGATGGAAACTGCGGCTCAAAAGGCTGTTGCTGTTGTGACGGCTCTTCGTCAGTATCTGGGTGGTGCCACGCTTCCTGCCCATAGTTTTTCTCCTGAACAAGATTTAGATACGGCGTTAACTTTGCTACAGAATCAAATCAAACAAGGCGTTACCGTCGAGAAGCGCTATCGTGGTGTAAAAGTCTTTGGATCACCAAGTGACCTTAGTCAAGTTTGGATGAATTTGTTGAGTAATGCCATTCAAGCCATGAATTGCCGGGGCCGCTTAGAAATAGAAACCACACAAGAACAAGATTGGACCTGGATTCGGATTATCGATTCGGGTCCAGGTATCTCTGAGGATCTCAAGAAAAAAATCTTTGAGCCCTTTTTTACAACCAAAAAAACTGGAGAAGGTTTGGGCTTGGGGCTAGATATCTGTCGTAAAATCATTGACCGCCATCAGGGTGAAATTTTTGTGGAAAGTTGTCCGGGACGAACTTGCTTTACGGTTCGTCTACCTTGTGTTGAAGCAAAAAAGGGGTGAAACATGAACCGCTCAGCGATTGTTTGTGTTGATGATGAAGTCATTATCCTTGCCGCACTCAAAAGTGAACTTCGCAATGCCTTTGGCAATCAGTTCCAGTATGAAACTGCCACAAGTGCTACACAGGCCATG
>JAJXVP010000379.1 GCA_021782055.1 bacterium
CTCAAGAGTATACTTTGGGGCGTCACGGTTTTGCTCGAGATAGACGTTTTACCGTTCTTGAACAGGACAAAACCCAGGTGGTCTTTAGCTTAGAAAGCGATGCGCAAACCAAGGAAGTTTACCCCTTCGATTGGCGTTTAGAAGCGCACTACCGTTTGTCGCAAAAAGTTCTTTCGACGACCTTCCGCGTGACCAATACCGGTTCAAAAGAATTGTTGTTTTCTTTAGGAGCGCACCCCGCCTTCGCGATACCTCGTGGAGAGGAGGCTTGGGAAGATCATTGGCTAGAGTTTGAGTTTCCTGAGCCATTAACCCGCCATTTTTTAAATGCCCAAGGTTTGTTCAGTGGGGAAACCCAACCCTTGCCCACTGTAGGACGAATCTTGAGGTTAACCAGGACCTTATTTGAACAAGACGCTGTCATCATCAAAAAATTACGAAGTTCTCGTCTTACCTTGAGAAGTGACATTCACCCTATTTCGATTAGTCTCGAATTCCCAGGGTTCCCTTACCTTGGACTCTGGTGCCCGCCGCAGGCTCCCTTTGTGTGCCTAGAACCGTGGTGTGGCCTTGCTGATTCGGAGGAGCCTAGTTCAGCGCAAAGCTCAGAACAAAAGGTAACCAGATTGGAAGAAAAAGAAGGGATCGTGTCCCTCCCTGCCGGAGAGGTTTTTCAACGGACCTTTGCTGTGACCGTCGAAGGGATTTAGCCGGGTGAGGTTCTGAGCGAACCTCACCTCTAGATCTTAAGAAGCTTTGGTCTTTTTCTTTTTACCCAAAAAGATTTTGTCGCCGGGCATGGCCCCATGAATCAAGGTGACGCCTATTTTTCCCAGAAGGGTACCGCAGGCCAAAGAAATGATCGCGGCCGCTAAATAGCCTAACCACAAACCAGTATTCTGAAAGCCATTTTGTGAAAAAGCCAGAATGGCTTGAGCCAACGAGGAGAGTAAGTACAAAACTCCCAGGGCAATTTTTCGACGCAACACGGGAGTCGTGACTTTTCGATAACGGACCTTGGCATCAAAGATCCCTGACAAAAAGCCGCCCAAGACCGAAAGCGGGAACAACCACGAAAGTAGCTGGACACTGGGCCATAGCCAATGTTTAGCACCATCCGAAACCACCGCGAAAACCAGGGCCAAGATGACCAATAAGCCACCTAAGGTTTCAGGAAAATGGACAACGATGGGGTGAATGTCTAGATCAAGAAGCAAGCGCCGCACCCCTGTAACTTTATCTTCATAGGGCTCGAACATTTGAGCTTTGACCCCACAAGCGGGACAGAACTCGCCTAAGGCGCTCTTTTCCATGATGTAGCCGCAGGCTTTGCAGCGAACCAGTTCTTTCACAGTACACTCCTTTGTGGGGTCTACGCCCGTAAACCCCGTTCTAAAAATGAAATCAAGACCTGACTAATAATGCCCTTGAGAGGCATCGACTTTGCCTTTGAAAATCCGGTAAACAAAAATGGTATACACCATCACGATCGCTAAGGCGATGAAGCCTAAAATCCCTAAGAATTGCAAGCTGTAGAGGGGATTAGAAACACCAGCTTTGAAAACGGTTAAAGAAAAGTCCGGGGAAAGGCTGGAACGCACCATGGTGGGAAATTGTACAGCGCCGATAAAGAGCCACACAGCCCCTACCAGCAAAGAAGAAAACACAAAGGGTCTGGAGTCTTTGTCGCCAGCACGGGTCAATACCAAACCGACTATGGCCACCACCGCAATGAGAATGGCGAGAGGAACGCCTACGGGAGCAAAGGGTTTGCCCACAGGCGAAGACCCTGTCAGATCGGCGCCGCCTAAAAGCGCCACCAAAACAACGGCCACGACAAGTACTCCCGCCACAATGGTTTGGGACAACAAGCTCTGACGGGCTTCGTCAGCTAGAGCCCCAGAAGTCTTGCGAACAAGATACGTGCTCCCATGTAGAAGGCTTACGGCCACAAAAGCGGCCCCCATGAGTACAGACAAGGGCGAAAGGGCTTCTAAGAACGAGTGGGCAGGGTCCCATTCCATCGAGGCATTATAGGGAAGACCAGCCATCGTGGCCCCAATCGCGACACCAATGATGAAAGGAATAAAGAAACTCGAGAGCATGAACAAGACTTCCCAAAAACGGCGTCCTTTTTGATCATGAACCCAGGCTTCAAACGAGACCGGTCTGAGCATGACAAAGACCATGAGGAGAACTACCCAGGGATACAGTCCCGACAAGAGGCCGGCAAAAACAACAGGGAACGAAGCGAAAATTGCACCGCCGCCAATTAAGCCGTACAGCTCGTTGCCATCCCACAATGGCCAAATCGTATTCAGCTGGATGAGGCGATGTTCTGGACTTTTGGTAAACGGAAGCCGCATGCCGATTCCTAAATCAAAGCCATCGAGCCAGGTAAAGATGAACAGCGCTGCTCCGATGATGATAAACCAATAACTTTGCCAAAAGGCTAAGGGTGTCATTGTTGACCTCCGTGAGCTTGTTCTTGTGCCTTAGCTTCTGCGGCAGGCGTAATTCCCTTCTTTATCATAGCGGGCAAAAAACGGAAAAAGACTACAAAAATTAAAATGTAAACCAAGGAAAAGAAAATCAGCGAGAATAACACATAGCCAGGATTTAGACCCTGAGTTACGGCATCGGCTGTACGTAGTCCGGGAAAGCCAATCGCCGGGTCCGGATAAATGGTCCAAGGCTGGCGGCCAATTTCTGCCGTAATCCACCCCGTTTCGACACCGATATACGGTAGCGGACTACAGAACATGATGGCGAGTAAAGATTTCTTTTTTCGTGTCAGGGTACCGCGAGCATGGAAAATCATACCCAGAACCAAAACCACGATCAAAATCGAGCCCACGAGGACCATCACACGGAAGGTTTG
>JAJXVP010000380.1 GCA_021782055.1 bacterium
ATGGGCTTGAACCGTATGAATACCTCAAAAAATTGCTGAATGCTTTACCAGCGGTGGAGTCTGAAAAAAATTGGGATTCTTTGCTCCCTTGGAACTTATCGCCACTTGGGAAAAATTGACGCTTACCCTCCACCTCTGCAGCGGTGGACACCTACGCTCCCGTGACAGGAGCTAGTCCGCTTCCCGAAAGCCTTTTGGGCTTTTCGGTGAATGTGCAGAGTATCAACTACCGTGCGGTCGTCAACCGCTTCACCCATGCTGTGACCTTGTATCTACCCCCGGGGACCAATGTCACCAGCTTGACGCCCTCGCTGTCTATGGCGACCGGAGTCACGGCGACTCCGAGCGGGGCTCAGGATTTCACTTCTCCGGTGACCTATAAACTTTCTGATGGCACTTCTTACACTGTCACCGTCAACCTCACGGTACCGACAGCGGCTCAGGTCAATACCTGGCTGGGTACGGGAATCAACCTCGGCAATGATTTAGATGCCTGGCCGGGAGACGAAGGGTCTTGGACCCAAAGCGTGGTAGCCCAGAAAACCTTCTTTGATGATTATAAGAATCTAGGGTTTTCGTCGGTGCGCATTCCTATTACTTGGGGCATGGCCGCAAACCCCTCTGACCGTTTGAGCGACACGAGTCCTTTTTCGGTGAACCCTGCCTTTATGGCACGGGTAGATCAGGTTGCCGGCTGGGGGATTGATGCCGGGTTAACTGTTGTGATCAATGCTCACCACGAAAATTGGATTCGTACCCTGACAGGGGCTGCCATGACCGCCCAGCTTCCCCGCTTTGAAGCCCTGTGGACGCAAATTGCCCAGCACTTTGCTGGTTGGCCGCCCCAACTGGTGTTTGAAATCCTCAATGAGCCACAGCCACCTTCCGGTAGTTCTACCGGAGGCATGACGAACGCGGACCTTAAAGTGCTGAATCAGGACATCCTGAATATTATCCGCAAGTACGACCCCACTCGAGTTGTGATTGTGGGTGCCGACCAATGGAACTCGCTGTCTTCGCTCGTGAGCGGTACGTTTTCGTTGCCTTCGGATCCAGCGGCTGGTGGTCCTTACCTGATTGCGACGTTCCATAACTACATGCCGTGGTCGTTTGCCGGACAATCCTCGGGAACCTGGGGGTCTTCGTCAGATATCGCTTCGATGAAAGCTCAGCTTGACGTTGCCGCCGCGTGGGGCAAGCAAAACAATGTTCCGATTTATATGGGGGAATACGGCGTTACGCACCAATACAATGGAACGAACACGGACCCTGCGTCACGGATTACTTGGTACACCCAAGTGACCCAGTTGGCCCGAGCGGACGGGATCTCGATGGCCCTCTGGGACGACTATGGGGACTTCAAGCTCTATGACCGGGTGAATCGCACTTTCGAGTCGACGGTTCTGAAAGCTGTTAACCCCTAAGTCGTAAGCTTCAAACTTTCGGGCCTAGAAACCAAGCTTGACATCGACGGCGGCAGTGACGCCGTCGGTAAAGCTTTTGACAAAGTCTGTGGACATACTGCCTACGGCAAGGTCCAGTTCAAAGAGGCGGACGTTAAAGCCTAGACCGAGAGTCTGGTTCCAGAAGCCGTACGAATAATCAGAATCCAAGCGTATAAAAGTCCAATGATGGAGGTTGAGCTCTACGGCAAGACCTCCATTCAGGTAGTTCCCGCCCCATACGCCAAGCCCTAAACTAGGTTTGACCGAAAGCCAAGGGTCGCGAAAAGGGTAGAGTACGGCCAAGGCTCGGGCTTCGAAGGGCCTAATGACACTAATCGAACCCAAAGTTTGCGTCCAAGCACTGGTTGAGGTAGTTTTAAGCGGATTCCCCGAATTCGTAGTGGGGTCGACGGTGGTGACTGTCTGAGTGGTTTGCAACAATGTCCCCTGACTCATCTGTGCCGGCAAAAGCGGAAGGTTAACCAAAGAGCCCCCCACAGTTAGCCAAGGAAAGAGCGGGTAATCGGCTTCAAGCCCTAAATCCAGCCCCCCTGAGATCGAAAGCTGATTGGGTTGAAAGCTAAAGTTTGAGGCGTTGGACGAATTCGGTAGGGGTGCCACACTGTAGACAGGGATATTGGTTTGGATAATACCGGTGGTTCCCGTCGTGGGCGAGGAGGTCACCGAATACGTGGCCAAAATATTGTCGAGGTGTAATAGAGGGACAAAATAGGTGGGTTGGACAAAAAAGTGCCATTTATTCCACTTTACGTCAGCTTTAAGTCCCACATCTGCAAAAATATCCCCTTTTAAGTTCTGCGAATTCCAAGTTCCGCTTGAGGTGGCTCCGGTCGTTCCGTTCCCGTTTGCTAAAAGTGATAAAAGGGCATCCGGGATACTTACCAAACCATAGACTTGGGTCTCACCAAAGAGACCAAACTTAAGTGTGTTGGTGGGAGCCACGTTCAGCTCAAAGCGGTTGATGTTCGACGTTGAAACGACCAGCCCTGAGGGACTCAGAGTTTGTGCCATATCGTTTAAATCCACCACCAAGGGGTTATTGAAAAACGCCGTCACGGGAAAATAGTTGTTGCTGACGTGAACTTCACTGTGCACGTCCAATTCCACCACACGATCCGGCCAATCTGCCCAAAGGGCTGTACTTAGTAATAATAATGTCAAAGCTGTAAAAGTTTTCATTCATGGCCCCTTAGAATTGGTAGGTCTGGTTGATATCTGCGACAGCCGTCACTGAGGCCGAGGCCGTGAGTCCAGTTACGGGAATGACGACAGTTTCGCCGGTCGTTGTCGAACCCAACGTCACCTGCAACGAGGGCGTAAAGGGAATCGTCGAAATGATATGTTGAATATCTGTTTGAGAAAGCGTCAGTGAAATTGAACTTGGCCCACTGGTTAAAGTGATTGACTTAGAAAA
>JAJXVP010000381.1 GCA_021782055.1 bacterium
CAACAGCCGTTCCATGGGGAGTCGAAGAGCCGGCGCCGGGGCGTCAAGTTCCATTGTAAAACGGTTGGTGGGGTGATGATCCCGAAGGTTCAAAGCCCGTTGTTCTGTCCCTTTGAGAATTTCCATAATCCGGCGATTCTCTAACCAGACTTGATTGTCTAAAAACCTACGAAGCTGTTGTGACAGGAGGGCGACCGTTCGTTGGGTTTGTTCACCGGCTTCCATCCAAGAATAGTGGATGCGTCGCCCCTTGGGGTCAGGTTCCATGGCTTGGACGGCTCTAAGGTCGTAAACCTTTGCCAATAAGGTGTCTAGTTCTTCTTGCCTTTGCGGGTCCATTAAAAAATCCCAAAAGGCTTGAAAGTTTCGGCCTTGATCGGACTCAGTGATGGCTTCTCGTTGAGTCAGTAACTGACCGACCAGACTCCCCTTTGCTCCTTCCCAGCGGGTAATCAGCTCTCGCGCTTGATAATCTAAGCGACGAAAGTTTTCTTCAACTTCACGGAAGTCTGATAAAAGTTCCCTTGCGGTGGTGGCCGCCAGCTGAAAACGGTCACGCACCGACGTTTCATTCAGAAGGCTGAGTTCCCCTCGTTTGACGGCTTCGATTTCTTTTTCAAGGGCTTGCTTGCGAGCTTCAAGGTCGGCAAGACGTCGTTGGGGGTCGGTTTCTGTACCTTCCACGACCTGACGCAACAATTCAAAAACACTGAGAACACGGGATTCTGTCCCGACAAACGAGCGCTCGAATAAAGATTCTAACCAAAGAAGAACTTTTTCGGTGGCCGGAGTGAGGTCATACACCGGTTCTTGTGCCCCCGGAGGGTAAAACTTGCGCAGCCAGCCTTTGTCTTCTTCGCACCATTCATCTAAATAAAACCCAGCGTTCCTGGGAAAGGCTTCGCCCCCGTGGATTTCGCGCAAACGATACAGTTCATCCTCAAGTCGACCGTTGAGTTCTGCCACCCCTACAGTCCTTTGGCCGCCTTGAATAAAAACGCGATGAAAAAACGACGCAACAAGAGGGGCGTGATCACTGCGTAAAAGTTTCCAAGCCGGGTGCAGTCTCTTCAGGCTATCGAGGGTTTCGTAATCCAGGGCCATCGCTGTATCTTACCTGGTTCTTTGCACCGAGACTAGACAAAATTGTCCGTAGTGCCTTGAAACTTCTTGACCTTTCTTGGAATTGAAATAATAATGTCTACCATGGTAGTTAATACAACTGCTTTAATAGAACAGTTTAGCCTTTTGGGGATTTCCGAGTACGAAGCCCGAGTCTATACTTCTCTTTTAGAACACCCTGGCTCGACCGCTTACGAAGCCGCGAAAGCCGCCACGGTGCCGACCAGCAAGGTGTATGGGGTTCTGGACCGCTTAGAAGCCCGCGGCATGGTTCGCTGGGACGAAAGAACTTCCAGAAAACTCTATTGGCCTCAGCCCGCCAGCGAATTTGTCGAGGCCACCCGGGGCCGTTTGCGCTCAACCCTGGACTCGTTAAAAGCTGACCTTGAGAATATGGGGCCCCCCACCGACTCGGTCACCGTCTGGCCCTTAACCAGTGAAATTGACCTGAAAGACAAGGCCCTTCGTCTGGTGACCGAAGCCCAAAAGTTCCTTTTCATTTCTGGTTGGAATCAAGAACTCAAAGACTTGACGGAAGCTGTCTTTAAAGCACGCCGCCAAGGCCTTAATACCGCCGTAGTCCACTTTGGTCCCGGCAGTTTGCCGTTTGAGGGGGTGTACCATCATCCCCTCGAACAAACCCTGTATCAAGAACGTGGGGGGCGTGGGCTCACGATGGCTATTGATGGGCAAGTGGCGCTCATGGCGACGATCCGCGATGAGGTGGTCGTCGAAGGGGCGTGGAGCCACAACCATGCCTTCGTCACCTTGGCTGAAGACTACATCAAGCACGACATCTATTTGATGAAAATTGTAGAGAGGTTTAGTGCTGACCTTCAGCGCAAGTTTGGTCCGAACTACGAAAAGCTCAGAGAAGTTTGGTACGATCAGGAGGTCGAAAAATGACACAACCGGTGATATGGCTGGATGGTGCGTGGAAGACAAAAGAAACAGCAACAATTTCTGTGTACGATCACGGGCTCTTGTATGGAGACGGAATCTTTGAAGGATTACGAATTTACGCGGGCCGAGTTTTCCGTTTAGAAGACCACCTCAAGCGGCTTTACAATAGTGCGCAGTACCTACGAATCGCTATGCCGCTCAAGTCAGAGGAGCTGGCTGATTGGGTCCAGCAAGCTGTGGCGCGCTGGGGTCAACAAACGGGGTACATTCGCCTCCTTGTGACGCGCGGAATCGGGGCCCTTGGACTTGACCCGCAAAAGTGCGAGAAACCAGCGGTCATCATCATTGTCGATGAAATTCAGCTTTACCCGCCCGAAATGTACCAAACGGGAATACCCATCATCACGGCGAGTGTCCGCAGAACACCTCGCTCAAGCTCCGAAGCTCGGGTCAAATCGCTGAACTACCTCAACAACATACTGGCCAAGATGGAAGCCCGCGAGGCAGGCTGTCTCGAAGCCCTGATGTTGAATACCGAAGGACTCGTCGCCGAATGTACCGCCGATAATATCTTTCTGGTACATCAGAACAAGCTTTTCACTCCGGCTGCGGTTCATGGGGCCCTTGAGGGGATAACTCGCAAGGTAGTCTTAGAATGCGCCGAGGCCTTGGCGATCCCTTACGAAGAAGCGGCCCTAGCCCCGTATGATGTGTATACCGCCGAGGAAGTATTTATGACGGGGAGCGGTGCCGAAATCATGCCGATTACCAAAGTGGACGGACGCACCATTGGCAACGGCAAGCCAGGCCCTGTTACCGAACAGCTTCGAGCAGCTTTTCA
>JAJXVP010000382.1 GCA_021782055.1 bacterium
CCGTCACGACGATATAGACAGTTTGAGGACTAACCTGCTTTAACTCGCGAATCGCGTCAATCCCCGAAATGCCCGGCATTCGGACATCCATCAAAACAATATCGGGATGGTGCAAACGAACCATCTCGATCGCTTCACGACCTGTCCGCGCGATCGAACAGGTAATATCTTCAAAATGCTTGGCAATGAGGTAACTCAGCCCATCTACTACAGGTTGTTCATCGTCGACTATGAGAACTTTATCCACTTTCCCGCTCCGCCCCTGGGGGAAGTATAATATGAATTTGCGTTCCGTAGCCTTTTTGACTTTCGATACGAATCACATCCTTTTGCCCATAAAAAAGCCTCAACCGGTGGATTACATTACCCAAACCAATGCCGGTAGACTGCCCGCCCAGGGTCATTCCCCCTTCGTCGTCGTCGAGGTATCGCTGTAAAACCTCACTTTCCATCCCCTCACCGTCATCCGAAATGATCAAATGACAGCCTTTGGCGTCGGGGGCAAGAACCTCGACTGTTACCGTCCCGCCGGCTTCTCGTTCTTTTAACCCGTGCAAGATCGCGTTTTCGACCAAAGGCTGAAGGGTCATAGGGGGCATCAGAACATTTGCCGCCTGAGAAAAGCCCTTAAGGACAAACCTGATCCGGCTACCGAAACGAATACGTACCACATATATATAGTTGGCCAAGCTGTCGAGCTCTTCGACCAAGGGAACCGGCTGGTCAAGTTTACGAATATTATGCCGCATGAGCCGCGCCAGGTTCTGCAAAAACATCTCGGTTTGCGGCGCTTCTTCCATCATGGCCAACTGACTAGCGGCGTTCAACGTGTTAAATAAAAAGTGAGGATTAATCTGCGCCTGCAGGGCCTGATACTCGGCATTTCGCAAGAGGTTTTTCATGCGCAGGTTTTCGGTTTCGACCTCGGACGTATGGCGAATATCTTCGATACTTCTAATGATCGAAAGTCGCATTTTGTGAAAAGCCTCGGTAAGACGCTCGGTTTCGTCCGTCCCCGAAGGCGGCAAATCCACGAGATAGTTACCTCGGGCAATTTCGGCCGAGGCTTTGGCAAGGCTGTCTAAGGGCTTGGTGAGCATGGTAGCAAACCAGAAACTTAACAGGATAGCCAAGCCCAACAGAGCGGCCAACATGATAGCATTGGTCAACTGAAGAATACCTAACAGCCGGTAGGCCCGACTTGCTTGAAAAAGGTTGGTACGAAATTCTTCGAGGGAGAGTTGATCGACTTCTTGAATGAGAAAGCCGGCGATAGTCTGACTGCGCTCGTACTGGGTTGAGTACTGTTCTTCTTCGCGGCCGCGCTTGGCCTGAATCGCTTTTTGGCAAGCATGAAGAAACTCTTCGCCCAGTCCTAAAAGGTTGCGGCGCATTCCCTGGCTGACCGCCGACACCGAAGGGACCTTGATTTCGACAGCCAGAGCGGAGCGTAACTTTTCAGCGATACGGCTATACCGCAAAAGAGCATCACTCCCCCGAAACGCCAAGTACGATTCGACCGCATCGGAACTTTCGCGAATATAGGCGTCAATATTCAAAAGCAGCTTTTGGCCTTCATAGACTTCCCAAACACCACGAAGCATACCTTGCGCGTTAAATTGGCTATAAAAGCTGACTAAGCCCAGCAAGGTAACAGTTCCAAGCGAAAACAAGAGAACGCGACGCCTAATAGAGCTAAACCACAAAAGAACACGGTTCATGGCAGATTTTCTCCGCTGGTGTAGCCTTTGACGGGCAAGCTGATGTACGAGGAGACGCTTTCGCCGTGAATAATCGCTACAAGAGTTTTTACGGCGGTTTTTCCCCACCCCACAGGGTCGCGAAGAATTAAGCCCTTTAAGATACCTTGTCGAAGGGCGCTTTTGAGTTCATGATCCTCTCCAACGGCAATTAGGTTGACCGTACCCAACTTGTTAGCTTCGGTGACAGCTTGTAGCGCGCTAAGCGAATCTTTAGCGGTGGTAGTCACTAAAACATTTAAACGGGGGTCAGAATAAAACAGCTGCCAAACCAGTTCTTCGCCAGCAAACCGACCGGGCGGCGAAATCCGCTCGTCCATATCTAAAGTAAGGCTAGGCTTGCCTAACCCCTCGGCTATCCCATTGACCAACAAGCTTGATGACACCGTTTGGTGCTTTTGATCGACCTGACTCAACAAAACACCGACATGAAGGTCTTTTAAACCGAGTTTTTCGATCAACCTTGCCATTTCACTGCCCTCTTGATACGGACTGGGGCCTACAAACGCCCGCCGCCGCGATTGAGGAAAATCGCGGTCCAAAAGGACAACCGGTACTCCGTGCGCTTCGGCTTGATCAATGGCTTTTAAAATACGAGGGTCTTCGGGGGGCAAGAGTAAAATACCCGCTACCCTGGCCAAGGTCAGGCGTTCCATGTTGGCCACGGCACTGCCTTCTGAAAGGCCGTAGGTCGCGACCTCCATTTCAACATGTTCCTGGTTGGCCTGCACCTGAATGCCCTCAAGGAGTTCCCGCATAAAGGCTTCACGAGAATCGGGTAACAGTACGGCCAGATAAGGCGCACTTACTTCAGTTTCAATATGATTAGCTTGGGGAAAATTCAGGGCGGGGTTGGCCCCTACTAAAAAAGAAATACTTAAGCCGGCCGAAACCAAAAACGCGGCGACTAAAACTACGATAAAAAAAACAAACAGCGACTTCACGTAGTCACTATAACAGAAAAAAAAGAGCCTGGCGACGACCTACTTTCCCGCGATAGCAGTATCATCGGCGCGGGAGAGCTTAACTTCCGTGTTCGGGATGGGAACGGGTGGGGCCTCTCCGCTATGGTCACCAGGCAATTAAC
>JAJXVP010000383.1 GCA_021782055.1 bacterium
TCGCTAGACCAGGAATATAAAACTCCAGGAAGTTTTCTTGCGGAGCCGAAAATAAAAACGATTTCTCTGACTCTAAAATACGTTCACGCAAGGGCAAAATGTAGGCAGAGAGATCTTCTTCAAACCTAAGTCGTAAGATACTTCCATAAAATTCAAATAGAGAAAACTGAGGCACATAAAATTGTAAAGAATAATACGGATTATTAAAACAACACTCCAAAAGTTCTTTCCAGGGCAAGTCTTCAAAAAGGTGCCGTGCATTTTCTCGTAAAACCTTGAAAGCTGACCAGGAAGCTTCAGCCGTAGGTGTTTCGTCTGAAGTAGGTAAATGTTTTTCTGTTTCTTGAAAAAGCTTGAATAGATCCTCAGCAAGCCGAGGAGTTTTATTAGCTAAGTACAAGCCATAAAAAAGGCGTTCAAGGTAGGGTCCGACTTTACGGGCTGAAGCGTCTTGAAAACCTGGATACTTTGTAACAACGGTTCCAGAAAGTTCATGGCCAAAGAGATTGAAAAGATTGACATACGGGTAGTTCACTACAGATCGCAAAAGATAAAGTGGCAGGAGAACCTGTTTAACGCTGTCCAAGGAGGCTTCACTCAGTGTTTTTAAATAGGAATCCAATCTTGAACGCATATTCAAAATCAAACTCGAGGGTCGGGGGTCTTGTCGGTACAACACCTCCATTTCACTCAGGGGAAATAAATCGGTGAGCTTATGGGGAGCCTTAGGATTCATTTGTTCGATCAGGCCGAGAATGCCGTTTTCCAAGGTTAATTTCTGCTGAAATAAGTGTTCCAGGTAAGGCTTAACCAGTAAGGTATCAGCCCATAAATCATACAGTCGACGAGCAAAAGGACCTTTTAAAGTTTTCCTTGAGGTATCCCATTCTGAAGGTAAACTTTCATGAACTTTGGCAAGTGCTTCTCGGAGTTGATATTTTCTAAAGACTTCTATTTTACTAGAACCTGTAAAAAGCGCCATCAAAGCAAAAAGTATACGGTTCCAAAAAGAAACTTTTTTCATGTCCCTTTCTAGCTTGTGATGAAGTTCCCCCTCTTGATCGGAGGGCGCTACGATGGCATCCGCATCTTTTGCCGAAAGGTTGAGACTTGCTTGAATTTTTGCCAAAAGTTCGCGCTTTTCTTCTACAGTCAAACCCTCGGCAAGGTTCTCAAACCCTGAACTCATGGTGCTCCCTGAAACATCTTCAAATCTTTTAACCGTGACATGATCATAAATCGTCCTTTCGTCACCGTCAAAGTCCCTTCTTTCTCAATAACATTACTTAAACTATACCATTGTGAGAAATCTACCTGCTCCAAAGGCCACTTTAGACCTGACGAAATAACCGTCCCAGTTTCCTCAAGGCAAAAAACAGAAAGCACACCTGGGCCTACGTTTAAACTTTGGGATGCCTTGAGGAGGTCAATACGCTCTTGTGACGTGATCCAAACCGTGATTTGAGGAGTTTGACGAACTAAGGACAAATTTGCTAGCCAATGATCCATCCGCCCCCCACCCCCTCCTAAAAGGATGAGACTTTCAGCACCATATTTCAAGGCCAGGCGAACGGCTGCTTCGGTGTCTGTGATATCTTTGTCCCGAGGTAGAAAAATCAACTTTTCTTGAGTCAAAGGCGGAGTTCTGCTTTGTGAGTCCCCATCTCCAATCCAAGCTTCTAAGCGGATTCCCCAAGCCATAGCCGTTTGAGCCCCGCTATCTGCAGCCACGTGAAAGTCAATTTGATCAAGTATCTCTTGGGTCAAGGTTCGATCTGGGGCTTCTCCCCCGGTCCAGATTGCGGCTTTCATAAAAAAAAGATAAACTGAACTTAAAAAGAGGAAAACCCCGCCCCCATGTTTCAGGATTTTCTTTCAGCCTTTCAAGGCTTTTCCCAAACTTTTGAGCGTCATGGAAAAAAGGTTTACCTGGTAGGCGGTGCTGTTCGCAATCGCCTTTTAGGGTATCCCGCAGGAGACTTTGATTTTACCACAGATGCGACACCTCAAGAGGTCATGAAGTTATTTTCACGAGTGTTACCAACTGGAATTCAACATGGTACGGTGACGGTCCTGTATAAAGATCAATCGTTAGAAGTCACCACATTTCGTATTGACGGAAAATATACCAACTCCCGACATCCAGATCAGGTCCATTTTACTGGCTCCCTGGAGGAAGATCTTAAGCGACGCGATTTTACCATCAACGCCCTCGCACTAGACCTTCAAAGCGGTCAATTGATTGATGTGACCGGGGGTCAACTCGATTTAGATAAGAAACTGCTAAGAGCAATTGGTCAAGCTGAGACTCGCTTTCGCGAAGATGCGCTAAGAATTCTTCGACTTTTTCGCTTTTCAGCACAACTGGGCTTTGACATTGCTGAAGAAACTCAAAAAGCCGTTTCACTTTGTCGAGACGACCTGAGTAAACTCTCTCGTGAAAGAATTCGCGATGAAACAGTTAAAACCCTCCTAGCTCCTTTCCCCTCACGAGGGGTGATAGCCTGGCAAAGTGAAAACTTGATGCGTTGGATTTTCCCTTCCCTGCAGGCTTTTCACTTTTCTTCTGGGGTGTGGAAAGAACTTGATCGAACGCCTGCGCCCTTTCGCTTAGTTCTTCTGAGAACAATCTTTCTGCTGGAAACCTCAAGCTTAAAAGCCCCATTTTCCGATTGGGATGACGAACTACGAGCCCTTTGTTTCTCTAACCAGGATAGAGCTGAACAAATCAAACTTTTAACTTTACTAGCTACAGCGACAAACTCAGACCCCACCATTGCTGAAGTGAAGAAAGCTATGTTTCATTGGGGGCAGAGAGCTCTTAAAGCTGACATGGCGCAA
>JAJXVP010000059.1 GCA_021782055.1 bacterium
CAACTCGGCCAAGAACTTTGTCTTTAGCGTCAATAAGGAACCAGCGGCGCTCAACTTCAGCGGGCTTCGTAAAAATCGTCTTCATTTCATCTTCCTAAAAGTACAAGTACGTAACGGGGTGAGATAATATGGCACGCCCGCCCGCTGAACGTCAAGAGCCGTTAAGATATCAAGCCCCAAGACCTATTCTTTTTTTTCGGCTGTAGCTTCAGAAGCGGCTTTAGCCTTTTCGGCGGCTTCTTCTTTCTTGGCTTCGGCCCGGTCCTTCAAATCGGCAATGCCGATAAAAATTGCGATGAGACCGACGAACACCGCGAGAATCGGCAGGCCGCCAACAATGAAGTTAATAACTTGCTGACCCCAGCCCAACCCTAAGGGGAAGGCAAACGGCAACACAGCCCAAACGGCCAGCGCCAATAAAATAATCCCGATTACAATGGCCATAAATCCTCCTGAACCGTCTTAAGAATACCGTAAGAAACGCTCTTGTCAAGTTAAGCTAGGTTTAAACTTAGTGCGCCCCGGCATTCAGCCCTGAAGGCTGAGTTGCCAAGACCGCTAAAGAACGGCCTGGCAGGATAACCATCCCGCGCGAGGGTTCGCCAAAAGGCTCGGCACCCGCCCGGTGAGCGTCAGCTAAAAACGCCCAACTCCCCGCAGGCAAATACACCTCACGCGCGCGCGGCTGGGCGTTGACCGCCAAAAACAACTGTTCGCTGGGGTCTCCGCCCGCCCAGGAACGGAGCATCCAGGCGACAACTCCTGGGTCAAGGGTCTCTAAAAACACTAAGTGCTGACGAATTTGATCGTTACTGCGAAGGCGAAGGGCCGGTCTAGAACGGCGTAAGGCGATAAGCCCCCGGATATACTCGTAAAACTCTCGGTAGCGGGCTTTTGCTGACCAGTCTAGGCCATTAATGGCATCAGGACTGCGATAGCTGTTTTCTTCGCCTTTTTTTGTCCGTAGGAATTCTTCCCCGGCATGCAAAAAGGGTATCCCCTGGCTCAGAAAGACGATGCCATGGGCTAACTTCGCCATTTTGACCCGCTCCGTTTCAGGATCTAATGGGTTAGTATGGGCGAGTTTGTCCCACAGCGTGTGGTTGTCGTGGGCCGCAATGTAGTTGATGGTTTGATGGGGCCCTTGTGACCAAGGTTCATGGTAGCCGTTCAAGTTTTGCCAACGAACCTGAGGATGAGCCGAACAGCCCGCCAGGGCATAACGAACATTTTCGTCCCAACCAGGCGAACCGTTGGCAAACCCCGCTTTTCCAGCATCAAAAACAGGACCTTTCAAGGCATCGCGGGTATCATCGCTAAAAAAACCCACTTCACGGACCTTTCCAGCGTTTCGTTTGATCGCTTTTCGGTCATCGGGCAAGGTCGAGAGCCCCCCCGTCCACCCCTCACCATACAACAGAAAATTCGGGTCATCCCGGCGCAAAATTCGTGACGCCTCGTTCATTGTTTCAACATCGTAGAGACCCATAAGATCAAAGCGAAAGCCGTCCAAGTGATATTCTGATTTCCAATAGGCCAACGAATCTAAAATATAACGACTGACCATGGGGCGCTCGGTTGCCAACTCATTACCACAACCGGAACCGTTCGAAAAATGCGCCCCATAAAGCCGATAATAGTAGCGGGGAAACACCTTGTTCAAAGAAGAATCGTCGATGGAATAGGTGTGATTATAGACGACATCCAGAACAACCCTAAGACCTCGGCGATGCAGGGCCATCACGGCTTTTTTTAAATCGAGCACCGCTTGTAAGGGGTTTTGGGGGTCACTGGAGTAGGCATTTTTGGGCGCGTTGAAATTTCTGGGGTTGTAGCCCCAGTTGTACTGCTCGGGGTCATAATGTAAATCATCCAGCTCATCAAAATCAAAAACGGGCAGCAGGTGAACATGAGTCACGCCCAACTCCGCCAAATGATCTAGCCCTGTCGAAAGGCCTTCGGGACTCTTTGTGCACTCTTCAGAAAGCCCCAAAAAGCGACCTCGGGCTTGAACGCCACTCGACGGCAAACTTGACAAATCGCGAACGTGTAATTCGTAGATGACGGTATCGGTAAGGTGGGCCAACAGGGGGCGTGTGTCTTGGTCCCAGCCCTCCGGTTGGGCCCGCGAAGGATCAAAAATATAGCCTCGGCGACCCTGAGGCCCTACGGCTTTAGCGTAAGGGTCGACAGCTTCTTCACCACGGATTCCTAAGGTAGTTACCTGGTAGGTGTAAAAGATTCCCGAGCCTGAGTTTGTCACAGCTATTTCCCAGACCCCCCGCTCTTTTCGTTCTAAAGCTCGCGAGGTAAGGGGAACGCTCGAATCCCAGGTTTCATATAGATAGAGAGTGACTTGATCAGCGAGGGGGGCCCAAAGCCGAAAGACGATGCTTTGAGGATGCCATTCTGGCCCTAAGGGGCCGTCATAACGGAACTGGCGGTCAAAGTCATCTGATAGAAAATCCATGCTCATCAGTTTAGTCACGGAATGGACTCGGGGCAAGGTTTGACGCTTAACCGACGGCCAGTGTAAGCTCAGGCATGCGTCAAACTGTCAACCCAGCCCGCCTTAAGGGTGAAGTTTCCATTCCCGCTTCAAAGTCCCACACCATTCGCGCCCTGTTGTTGGCTTCGCTGGCTCCGGGACGCAGTGTGATTTCTAACCCCCTCCACTCTGCCGATGCCGAAGCTTGTGTCCAAGCCTGCCGTACGCTGGGGGCAACCGTGGACACTTCGGGGGCAGACTGGCTGGTCGACGGAGTGACAAGCCTCCGTCCGGCTGACAATATCGTTGATACGTTAAACTCGGGGACAACCCTCTACCTTACGGCCTCTTTAGCCGCCCTGGCCGACGGCTGGACGTTTTTTACCGGTGATCACCAGATTCGCAGGCGCCCGGCAGCCAAGCTTTTAACGGCGTTAGAGGGGTTGGGCGCACAAGCTTTTTCAGCAAAAGGGAACGGTTGCGCGCCTTTTGCCATTCGTGGCCCCTGGAAAGGCGGACGGATCAGTATAGAATGCCCCACCAGCCAATACCTTTCGAGTTTGCTTATCGCCGCCCCTTTGGCAGCCCCAGGGGTCATTACCGAAATCGATGTTCCCCTGTTAAACGAAGTACCCTATGCCGAAATGACCTTAAAATGGCTGGATGACCAAAAGATTTCGTACGAAAGACGACAGATGAGCTGGTTTCGCGTTCCGGGTGGACAAGCCTATCATCCATTCTCGCGCCCCGTTCCGGGCGATTGGTCTAGTGCCACATTCTTTTTAGTTGCCGCAGGGGTGTGTCGCTCGCGCCTGGTGTTACGGGGACTTGACTACGCCGACACCCAGGGCGATAAAGCGGTAGTTGACATGTTGCGAAGCATGGGAGCCCGCATGGACATCACCCCCGACCCCCGAGGCGGCCATGTGATCGCCATCGAAGTTGAACAGCTCAAGGGAGCGGAACTCGATCTGAACTTCACCCCCGATGCGCTCCCTGCTTTAGCGGTAGCTGCCTGTTATGCCGAAGGGGAAACCCGTTTAGTCAACGTTGAACACGCCCGCCTGAAAGAAACTGACCGAATTGCCGTGATGGCAACGGAACTGTCTAAGATGGGGGCCAGAATCGAAGAACGCCGTGATGGTCTGGTGATTCAAGGCGGATCGCCCCTCAAGGGTACACTGGTCAATGGGCACCATGACCACCGCGTGGTTATGTCGCTGGCCTTGGCCGCCCTTGGGGCGACCGGGGAGACACAAATTGAAACAGCGGAAGCCGCTGCGGTTACCTTTCCGGAATTCTTTACCCTTGTGGAGCAACTGAAACAGTAACGGCTGGAAAATCGATGGGCGGCTTTTCTAGCGAAAACCGTCCCAGCTTTCCGGTTCGAAACTGAGCCAAGAGGTTTTGTGCCAACCGTTCTTCGTCAACCTCGCCGCCATGTTTGAGCATACCGTGTCGCCGACCCCACGCCTCCAGATATACCCAAGGGTCAGCCCCCTCAACAACAGCCCCAAAGTGCCGTTCTGCCGCTTTGGGGTAGTCCCGAGCCAAAAAGCGGTACAACTGGGCGGCTAGATCCAGCGAAGACAAAATTTCGTCTTTGATCGAGCCTAACAACGCTAGCCGGATGCCCACTTCGGGGTCTTCAAACTTATGCCAGAGGATTCCCGGGGTATCCACTAAATCAAACGCCTCGGTATTGATCCGCTGAAGGCCTTTGGTGTGGCCAGGTTTTGGTGCCGTCGACGCTTTGTGGCCCCCGCTGAGACTATTGATCAGAGTGGATTTGCCGACATTCGGAACCCCCACAATCATGGCTCGAACTCGACGAAGGCCAAACCATTTTTTGTGCCGACAAGCCTTTTCGGCGGCTTGTCTCAGAGCGGGAAGGTTTTTTCGCTCTTTACACGAAATGGGAACAGACAAAGTCTCGGGACGAGCATCCCACCATTGCCGCCACAAGGCCAGAATATGCGAATCGCACAAATCAATTTTATTTAAGAGAACGACACGGGGCTTTCCCTGAATCAGCTTTTCTAATAAAGGGTTAGAAGTCGCCAAAGGAGCGCGGGAATCTACCACTTCTAAAAAGACGTCGACTTTGCCAAGGTTTTCTTGAATCAGCCGCTGGGTCTTAAGCATGTGTCCAGGGAACCATTGAATATCCATGGTTTAACGGCTCCTCAGCGAAGTCATAAGCAACTGCCAGGCAACAACCAGCAGACCAGCAAAAAAAACGCTATACAAAAAACCCAAGCGGCGCCGGGGTTGAAGCACTTGCTTCACGCGGCTACGAAAGGTTTTGAAAAACCGGCGAGCCAGGGCTCGGTCGGCCTTTCCCTTTAAATGACGAAAACGAAGCAGACCAGCACCCGTTGTAGGGTTATAGCTGTACGAGAGGTCAAAGTCGCGGCCCAAAAGCTCTATTCTGCCAATTTGTTCCGAAAAAGCGGCTCCCTCGGCTTCGAGGACCTGACGAAGCACCCGAGAGAACTCAACCTCGGGAATGCCATAAAACAGAACACCACGCAGAAGCGAGGCATAAAACCCAACCAGAGCAACGTAGAGTATCGGCCCCGTGATGCTCAACCAGGTAACAGCAACGTCCCTTTCCCACAAGAGGTACACTAGTGCCACAAAGGGCAAGCCCAAAACTGCCAAACAGACAGCCAAGCTCCACCAAGACTGAACAAGCGGCCGCGAAGTGACCAAAAGACGCCACGCAACTCTGCCATAATAAAGCGCAAGGGCCACTAAGGCGACCGCAAAAAAATCATAGAGCATAGAGTGATCCTTGGCGCCTTGTCCTAAAACTTCTGAACAAAACTTAACCCTGCTGAAATTTGTGCACTGGACTTAAAAAAGGACGATTTATTCACAAACGCGTCCAGAAGCCCGGCATAGGCAGCGGCCCCAACGGTGGCGGCTAGTTTCGCATCTCGGCTAAAGAGGAACTGCGCTTTGGCATCGACCCTGATACCGAGGTGGGTCAGGTAGTAGGGTTGTGCATTGCTCCCCAGAAAATTCGAGGTATCCACCATGATATACGCCCCCCCAACGGCCAAGGCGGCACTGGTGGCAAGTTCAAAGCGACCGAGACGGAAGGGATAAAACTCAGCCCCGGCATACGCATAAAAAGGCAACCAGAGAACGTTAGTTATATCGAGAATGAGGGGAACCTCAAAACCCACCATGGGTTTGACTAGCCAAAAGCCGCGACTGACAACACCCTTCACACCCAGGGCAACATGATAGGCCGTTCCTGCATCCGTAAAGCGTTCCACCAAATTGGCATACGGCTCCAAGTCAATGCCGAGTCGGGGAATTTCATGCACCGACTGCCCCACAAAAGGATCCCCATAGGCAATAAAGAGACGAGAAGTTTTCGGGTTAACCTTATCGACAATGGCCAGACCAGTTTCTTCGGTCTGAGGCACCCCATCCTTGGTGACAACCTTTTGTAAGGCATACTCATCACCAAGCATGATTCCCATGTTCTGACCCAGCTCCATCGAGGCCGAATCAAAACCGACATCAACCAAGCCCGAAGAGATTTGAAACTGGGGAACTTTTCGTACTTCGAAGGTCAGCAGGGGGACAATTCCTGCTAGGGCCTGCTCAAGGGCCTGCTGGCGACTCTGATCTTGTCCTTGAGATTTTACGGTGAAAAAGCCCCCCGTTACGGGCGTTAGGTCAGAGCCTTTTAAAATGGTAAAGCTGGTTTCAATCGTGGCTTTGCGAACATTGTTGGCCAGCCGAGAAAAATGAACCCCGTCGACGCGGGGGATAACGACCAAAAAGGACCCTGCGATTTTGTTATATTCGTCGAGGGTTAAGAAGGTTTCACCAAATTGAATCGCCTTATCGGGAGGCGTAGTTTGCTCTTTTAAGAGGCGCAACCGTGCGACAAAGGTTTGGAGGTTTAAACCATCCAGGCGAAAGTTGAGCCCTAGGACTGTAAAGCGCCCTAAGTCGACGAAAACCTTTTGAATTTGGCTATCTACCCCTTGCATCAAGCCCATGGGGATATTGTGCTCAGCAGAAGAGAGCTGAAAGATCGCCACATCCTGTTTACTGGAGGCAACTTGAGCGTTAGCGACGACGGCTATAACGCTGAACATCAAAAAAGTTACGACTTTCTTCATAGAGTCTCCTTAAACGCGGCCATTCTAGCAGGGTTTTGCCGCTAAACCAAGCATCCTGGGCCTTTGGCCGTAGATAAATAGGCCCAAAAGTGCTATAGTCAACCTTATGCCGGATGAACGAACCATTCTCCCTAACAGCAATCGCCGCGCACCTCGAAAAAAAGTAGACATTGAAGGGTGGTACAATTACTCGGATACTTGGTATCCCTGCAAGATTTACGACCTTTCTGTTAGCGGCGCAGGGTTGAAAATCAACCAGTTTTTTATAGCGGGTGATGTTATTCGCCTGAAATTTGGTGTTCGTGAAGATTTTCGCATTGTTGAAGCCATCGTTGTTAACGCCAATGGCACCAGAATTGGGGTCCGCTTTGACGTTGACCCGGCCATGAAAGATTTCATCGAAGACGTCATGGCAAGTTATCATAAAGCTCCCCCTATCCGGAGGCCCTAATGAGTACCCCTGTTTTGCCGGCCATCGGCATCATTGGTTTTGGCAACATGGGTGAGGCTTTGGCTGCTGGTCTGATGAAAACCGCCCCCTCCCCTGTGATTACTGTCTTTGAGCATCAAGCAGAGGCAAAGGCCAAAGCCTTAGTTCAATACAAACTCCCCGTAGCGACCTCGCTCACTGACCTGTTGCAAAAGTCTGAAATTCTTATTATCGCAGTCAAACCGCAAGATCTGGGGCCCGTCGTTGCTAAGCTTGCCGAAAACGGGTTTGCCCTGGAGCAAAAATCCTTGATTTCGTTAGCCGCTGGTGTGAAAACCTCCTGGTTTACCCAACAACTCGGGTCTACTCGTGTCGTGCGCTTTATGCCTAACTTGGCCGCTAAAGTCGGAGCGTCGTTAGTGGGCGTTTCGCCCGCAGAGGGTTGTCCGGACGAGGTTTCTGCGCAAGCTGTGCAGATAGCAAAAGCGGCCGGTGAAGCAGCCGTTGTTCCCGAAAAGCTCTTGGGTGTCGTCACCGGGCTTTCCGGCTCAGGAATTGCGTTTGTCTTTCGGTTTTTGCACGCCATGGCGATGGGAGGCGTACGCGAAGGTATGCCCTACACTCAGGCTTTAGCGTTTGCCCTCGCAGCTGCCGACGGCGCCGTCAAGCTTCTCCGTGAAACCTCGGAACACCCGATTGCTTTTGAAAGCAAGGTCTGCTCGCCCTCGGGTACGACGGTAGAGGGTGTACGCGTCCTCGAAGAAGCGGCCGTCAGTGCCGCCGTCATGGACGCAGTTTCTGCCGCAACCCGACGTGCCGTTGAACTCGAGAACTAATGGATCTTTGGGACGAACTATCGTTACGGCCGCAGGATAACCTCGAAAAAAGCCTAGTCGCTCTACGTTCAGCACAGGACAGTCAGGATTTCCACGCCCAGGCCGAAGCTCTGGCCCAAGCTGGTTGGTGTTATTTCTTTTTATCCCAACAAGCCGAGGCGCTAGAAAAATTTAACTCTTTGCGAGAAATGGCAACAAGCCAAAATAACCTCCTGTGGAAGCAGTGGGCGTTCTTGGGCCTCGGAGCCGCCTACCAACAGCTTTCGCGTTATGATTTGGCCTTGGAACACCTCCTTCAAGCAATGGAGCAGGCTCAAGAAAACCACAATGTCGCTGGCCAAATTGAAACGGGTCGTCGGCTAGGCGAAGTGTATCTTACCCTCGAAAAACCCCTAGAAGGCCTCGAGTACTTTTTAAAAGCTGAACGACTGGCCGAAAAACACGCCGGTAGCGCCACCTTAGCCGACATTTTACTTTGCCTGGGCGAGAGCTATCTAACCTTGCATCGGAATGATCAAGCCCTTGAATACCTTTCACATGCCTTGGTGCTGACCAAAGAAAATGCCCATCGCTCCGGAGAGGCCAGAGCTTTAACACTCATCGGTTTGATCTACCGGGATATTGGCGAGCTGGACATCAGCGAAGAGTACCATTTAGAAAGTTTAAAGCTCTGCCAGGCCGGGAATAACGCTTGGGGACTCTTAGAAGCGCATCTTAATCTTGGCAACCTGCACCTTCTACGTAGTAAATATGAAACGGCCATTCTGCACTTTGAAAAAGTCATTATCCTGGCTACGCAGATCGATTCGCGACTTCACCTCGCCAAAGCGTACGCTTCGCTTTCGTCCGCCTGGGAAAAAACCGGAGATTTTCAAAAAGCACTCGGCTATGAGCGTCAAGCTGACTCCCTTGAAAGGGATTTGAGGGCGGACGAAATTGCCCAAAAAACACGCAACCTGATGATTCAACAAGAGTTTGAACAAAACCGCGCTCAAACTGAAATCTTACGCTTAAAATCGGAACGGTTAGAAAAGAAAACGAACGAGCTGGCCGGATCGCTAGATTCTTTAAGAATGCTCTCGGACTGGGGACGCCAAATTGCGGGAGCCCTCACTCCCGATGATCTTTTCAGCCGCATTTACGAGAGTCTATCGCACCTGGTAACCTTCCGCACGTTTGGGCTTGCCCTTTTTCATGCCAAAACGAGGACACTGCACTTTCCCTATATCATGAAAGACCGGGAACGGCTTAACAGTCCCTTTGCCCCGCTTCTTGTTCATCACCTGGACAAAATCACCCCCAACGACGCGGTCTCGGCCCTCTTGTTAAACGATATTTCACAAGTTGCAGCGCCCTGGCTGGATGCCGAAGCCATTGCCCCCGTTGCCGCTCTTCTCGGGGCTCAAAGCGGCATTATTTTGCCCCTTTTGGAGGGTGAAAAGCTCCGCGGTTTGCTATTTGTCGCTCACAGCGAACCTCAAGCCTACCGCCAACAAGACGCTAACACCTTAGGAGCCTTGGGTGGCTTTATCGCTGTGGCACTCAAAAACACCCTGAACCACCGTAAAGTTCGACGCCTCAACCAAGCCCTACGAAAAGAAGCGCAAGAGCTAGAGCAAGCCAATCGACAAATTCAGCATTTAGCTCAGCACGATCTTTTGACTGGCTTAGCAAACCGTCGCCTCCTTACCGAGTTCCTGGCAAAAACAATACCCTTTTGCCAACGGACAAAGCGCGGCTTTGCCCTCTACTTTTTGGATCTCGATGGCTTTAAGCCCGTTAACGACCATTGGGGACATGATGCCGGCGATTGGGTTTTAACTCAGCTAGGCAAAAAGCTCAAAGACCTTTTGCGCGACTCTGACCTGGTCGCCCGGGTGGGCGGTGACGAGTTTGTGGCTATCGCTCTAGAAGTGGAACAAGCCGAACAGGCCGTTACCGTCGCTCAAAAGCTCACCATGATCATTCAAGAACCGCTGGTTTGGGAAAATACTCCCCTCCAACTAGGGGTATCGATTGGCATCAGTTTGTTTCCTCTTGACGGTACCACGGCCGAAGAGCTGATCAATCAGGCAGACAATGCGATGTACCGCGTCAAAAATCATGGTAAACATGGCTGGGCGTTCGCAACAGAAACAGCCAACTAGTCATTCGTGACCCTTTTCCCACCACTAACTTTCGTATACCATAGTGTAACCTTGTTCATCAAAGGAGACACCCATGTTGAACTTTGTCGACACCCGCAAGGTCAAAATTGTTTGCACCTTGGGTCCAGCGACCGATACCTACGACAGAATCCTGCGCCTTGCCCGCGCCGGTATGGATGTCGCCAGGTTCAATTTTAGCCATGGTACGTACGAAGACCACCAAAAACGCTTGGAGTGGGTTCGGAAAGCCTCGGTGGAAACGAAAAAGCCCATCGCCATCCTTCAAGACCTTCAAGGCCCAAAGATTCGCGTTCGAAAATTCGAAAAAGACCAAGTCGAACTCAAGCCAGGGGCCCGTTTTACCCTGACAGTGCGCAATATTTTGGGAAACGAGCACGAAGCCTCCGTTTCGTACCCCACCTTTAACAAAGACGTTTCTACGGGCTCTACCGTGCTCTTAGACGACGGGAACCTTGCCCTTAAGGTTGTCGAGGTCCAAGGGGAAGACGTCCATTGCGAAGTCGTTTTCGGTGGCATTCTTAAGAACAACAAGGGCGTCAACTTGCCGGGGAGCATCCTTTCGGTTGAGGCGCTCACCGAAAAAGATAAAGAGGACTTGAAGTTCGGGCTCAGCATTGGCGTCGATTATATCGCCCTGTCCTTTGTTCAACGACCAGAGGACGTCAAAGCCATCAAGGAACTTATCTACTTTAACGGCAAAGATACTCCGGTGATTGCCAAGATTGAAAAACCCCAGGCGGTTGATCGCATCGATGAAATTATTGAATTGGCTGATGGAATCATGATTGCCCGCGGGGATATGGGTGTTGAAATGAATGTGTGGGAAGTTCCCCCCATTCAAAAGGATATTATTTCGCGCTGTAATCGGCAGGGAAAGCCCGTCATCACGGCGACGCAGATGCTCGAGTCGATGATCCTGAACCCCCGACCAACAAGGGCAGAGGCGACCGATGTGGCGAACGCAGTGCTAGATGGTACTGACGCTGTGATGCTTTCGGCCGAAACGGCTTCTGGCGCTTACCCTTTTGAAGCCGTAGAACACATGCACAAAATTATTTCGACGATTGAAGCTCGCCGAACGATTCCCTGGAAGGACCGAAAAATGGTGTTCGATGAATCGTACACGTTCGCCAACGCCGTGGGTGAATCGGCAGGCCTGGCGGCGGCGGCCGTGAATGCTGCCAAAATTGTGTGTCTAACCGACATGGGCTACACCGCGAAAGTGGTCAGCCACTTTCGTCCCACCCAGCCTATCCTGGCCGTGAGCCCCAGCGAAAAAGCTTTGCGTCAGCTGGCTTTGTTCTGGGGTGTCTGGGGCGTTCCCATCAGTACCTTTGGTGACAACATCGACGACGCAGTCAGGTCTGTCACTAACTTATTAAAGAACCTCGAATTAGTCCAAAAAGAGGAGCGTGTGGTGTTTACCGCAGCACTGCCTTTTACAGCGCACCGCGACACCAACATGCTCCGTATCGAAACTGTAACTTAAGGCTTAGCGGTAGGCACCGGGGTAACCTCGGTGCCCCCCGAGACGATTTCGAAGGTCCGCTCCACGTTACCGTTCACCGAATAGGTAATTTTGTTCCCCGCCTTCACGATTGTGTGGAGGCGTCCATTCCTGTCCAGGAAAGCACAGCCATCGCTTGTCAGCTCATATTTGATAGGGGCTGAATTGCCGAGCATTCCCGGGTGCTTAATAAAAAGAATATTGCCTTTTTTTTCAACAATAAAACGGGCGCCATAATCGGCCCGGTCAGGCCTTTTGACGTAGTAGTTAAAGCTACCCAGCAGGGCGGGGACAGTCACAAAGTTTTCCTTCTCCTGTGTGAGTTTCTGTTGACCAGAATTCATCAGGCCATGACCATCGTAAGTCACACCGTGGTCAAGGAAAATGGACGGTTGAGTTGAAGCATCGGGAAAGTTAAGGTCGATTTCGCCGTCATTAAAGACCGCTTTGGCATCAGGAAGCGTCGCTCCGCCCCCGGCCCGCTGAAAGTCTCGACCGGAACGTTCAAAGCGAACTTCATAGGGAATCAAGGCGTTCACCTTTTCTAAGATTTGGAATTGATCGGCCAAATGGTACAGGCTGACTAAATTGACGGCAAGATTGCCGTTGGAATCCAAAAACAACCCGTTCCCCATATTGACTCCGACCCAGGAGTATTGCGAAGGATCGATCGATGGTGCCGTCGAAACGGCTGACTTTAAATCATTGGCTAACTGGTCTTGGCCAGGAGGAATCCGGTCAACATCGATACGCAGTCCATAGACTTCTGGCACCGCCTGAGCTTGAAGGGGTCCCAGGGGTGTACGGGCCGTCGGTAAAGGAAGGGGCGGTTGAGAAGCGCAACCCCACAAAAGAAACAAGAACAAACTTGCTAACAAGCTGATTTTCATAAAACCCCCAGTGTAAATATCTAAGGCTAAAAGTTGTTACAGAATACAAAAAGCCCCCTCGGTTGGCGAGGGGGCTTAGCCACAATTTCTCAGGAAAAGCGAATCCTTAAGAAATCTTTAGAAACTTAGAACCAGTATTCAACCTTGATGGGGACAGCCCATTCGGCATTGTTATCGGCAGAGTAGTTACCAGGATACGTGGTGGCAACAAAGCCGAGCTTGCTGTACTGGAAGCCAATACCGATCGAACCGTTGCTGAAGCCCTTCGAGGCAGCCAACATAAAGGACATGGGAGCGTCGCCATTGCTATTGGTGGCCCAGTATTTGTTGCCAATCTGGAAATCACCGGTCAGGCCTACACCCGAACCCATATCGTAGTCAGCACCGACCGCCACGTCATAAGCTCCGTTAGCGCCATTTGATGATTTCGAGTTGTACGATTTGTAGTTGAAGCCCAAATGCACGGTGGCCTTGTCCACCTTATAGTTGGCATAGAAAGGAATCTGGAAGTCATAGCCGGCAATATCTGCCGCCGTAGTCGTTCCCCCCGTACTCACGCCAGCAACATTGGTGGGAATCCAAATACCGATATCGGCATAAAGATTTTGAACACCGGTCAAACGGAACGCCGCTTGCAATTG
>JAJXVP010000384.1 GCA_021782055.1 bacterium
CCGACTTTGCGTTTAACGGGGCCTCGACATTCGGGACATTCGGTCAAAGGGTTGTCTTTCATCGACTGAAACGCTTCGAACTCGTGTCCGCAAGTCTGGCAAAGGTAGTCGTATGTTGGCATTTTATCCTCCCTTTTTCTTCTTTAGAGTATCGAAAAATGATGTCATTCGGCAAGAGTCTGCGCTAGAATGACGATTATGGCGCTTTTTTCGAAACTGCAGGAAGAATTTGCCTCAGTTTGGAACTTATTAAACGATACCTCTACAGCGTTGGCACGGGCTAAACTCTTTCAAGAATTTGAAAACGATCTGCGGGTGTGGCGTGCCCAGCTTCAACAGCATCGGCAAGACACTCAAGTCACCGACGAAGTCCGGCGAAAAATCAAAGACTTACGGGCGTTTTTGCGCCAGCAAGGGGTAGAACTTATCCTGGGGCAAAAGGACATCGTGACGCGGGGCTGGCGTCATGATGATGCCGAGCGAGAGGGCTTTCGCCGCTGTGTGCTTTTTATTCAGCCCAAAGAAGTGTTCTGGATCTCGGGGTCCGAAAATCACAGTGCCTTAAAAGCCGCTTTAGGTTCAAAACTCAAACTACACGATTTGAATGCCTGGCCAGGAGTGCATAGCCTTTGGTTCCGCTGGGTCAACAAGACGCTCGAGTTTTCGGGTGCCGACAGCGAGCCCGCCTCCTCCTGGGCCGAGTTTCAAAAGCTGGTCGAACAAAAAAAGAATTTTCTTATCAAACGGCTACAAAATATTCGTTAGCATGGGCGGTGAGCTATGTTGGCGTCTGGTTTTTGATCCACCGACGCACCTTTCCGGCCAAATAAAAGGAACCTGTTACCAAAACAGGGCCGCCCCGTGCCGAAAGGGTTTGCCAGGCCTGTTCAGCATCGGCAAAGGTTTCAAGGTGCGACGAGGAAACCCCAGCACGCCGAAACGCTTCGGCCATAGCGTCAACGGAACTGGGGCGTTCAGGACCGGGTGGACACACCGCTACCCGAGAACAAACTCCGGCTAAGGCTTTGGTCATCCCCTCAAGATTTTTTCCGTCAAAAGCCCCAAACAACAGGGTAGCCTCCCGTGGCCCCACCTGTTGCCAAGTTTGAGCGGCTGCGAGGGCGGATTGCTCGGTATGGGCCCCATCAATCACAATCAACGGGTCCAGCGAAACAATTTCCATGCGACCAGGAAGTGAAGTCTTGGTCCACCCCGCTTCAACGAGGGACGAAACTGGTAGCCCAGGAGCGTATTCTTGAGCCCATACCCGAAAAGCCAGGGCTGCCGCTACGGCGTTCTGTGCCTGGTGTCGACCCCACACCGGTAAGGTAGCAGACCACTCGGTTCCTTGCTTTAAGCGTACAGCCAACCTCGTACCGCCGGGGAACAGTTCTGCCTCTAGCGAAGCGACTTCCGACGCAAAATTCCAGAGTCGAAGATTTAACTCGTGTGCTCGGGCCTCAAAAACCGTTTGGGCCTCGGCGGGTTGTGGGGTGACAACCACCTGTACTCCCGGCTTGAGAATTCCCGCCTTCTCACCAGCAATTTGCGTTAGCGTCGAGCCTAAAATCTCGGTATGTTCATATTCAATCAGGGTTAACACACAAACCTGCGGCCGGCATACGTTCGTCGCATCCAGGCGGCCACCCAGGCCTGTTTCGAGAACTGTACTGCCACAGTGTTTTTGAAAGATAAGAAAGGCCCCTAGAGTCAAAAGCTCAAAGGTTGTGGGGGGGCCGCCCCAGCGCTGGGCAAAATCCCTTCTGCCCGCTTCGCCCAAGTCCGTTTCAAACGCTTTTAACCTGCTAAAGGCGTTTTCATACGACTCTGTGGCAAAAACCTCCCCGGCAAGTGTGATGCGTTCCCGCCAATCGCTTAAATGCGGCGACGTATACAGACCTGGCCTGAGCCCTGCTTCGTTCAAGATTGAGGCTAAAAAAGCGGCCGTGGAGCCTTTTCCCTTAGAGCCGGCCAGATGAAAGACCGGTGCCGGTAGAGCCGGTGACCCAGAGCTGTCGGCGAGCCCCAGGGCTTTTGTCAGGGCCGTCATTCGGTCAAGTCGCCAGACTCGCGGCATTTGCGCGGGGACTTTTTCAAGGTTGGTAAAGGACTCCAACCACGGCCAAATCTCTGCCAGCGTCACGGTTGTTAATGTTCCCCGCGTTTGCGAAAGGCGTCGGCGTGTGTGATGAACCCTTCGTAGTCGGCCAAGGTTGTTACTGGGAGCTTGAGCTCGTCGTAGGCCTGACCGGTGGCAAAAATAACCGAGCTGGACTTCATAAAGTCGCGAACACTCAAGGGGCCGAAGGTTTTGGCTTTTCCCCCCGTGGGTAAAATGGCATTAGGTCCGCCGGCATAGTTTGCCGCAGAAAAGGGCAGGTTTTCGCCCAGCAAAATCTCGGAGGCGTTGCGGATCAAATTGAGGGTGGCAAAAGGTTCGGCAGTCTGAATCGACAAGTGTTCGGGGGCAAATTGATTGATGATGGAAGCCCCCTCTTCGATGGAATCACAAACTAAAATTGCTCCATAGCCAGAAAAAACATCACGGACAAAGGTACGCCGAGGTTCTTCAAGCCCCTCTGCCAAGGCTCCCACATACTGGGCGGTTTGCCGAGCTAACTCGGCTGAGTCGGTCACCAGCACAACGGCCGAATCACTGCCATGCTCGGCTTCGACCATCAAGTCCAAGGCAAGCTTCCAGGGGAGCGCGGTGTCATCTGCGAGGACGGCGGCTTCTGAGGGCCCGGCCGGGAGGCCAATATCGACTTTGTCCGAGACCAGGCGTTTAGCGGCGGCGACATAACG